>JAIVHQ010000207.1 GCA_020200995.1 Flavobacteriales bacterium | reverse complement strand
GTGGAAAGCTATCTGCAAGGCCGGGCCGTTTAAGCACATAGGCATTTTTCCCGAGCAGGAACGCCACTGGTCTTTTTTGCAAAAAGCGCTGAAGCCGGGGGCCAAATACCTCAATCTCTTCGCATACACCGGGGCTGCAAGCCTCACCGCAGCTGCCGCCGGTGCGGATGTGTACCACGTGGAGGCATCAAAATCGGTGGTGAACCGCGCGGCCCAAAACGCCGAGGCATCGGGCATAGATTCGGTGCACTGGGTGTGCGATGATGCCGTCAAATTTGCCGAAAGGGAAGTGAAACGCGGGAGCAAATACCGCGGCATATCCATGGATCCGCCTGTATTTGGTCGGGCCAAGGGCGGCGCCAAATGGCGGCTTGAAGACAAACTTGAGGGGCTTATCAACACTGCCACCGCTTTACTTGAGCCCGGCGGATTTTTGGTGCTCAACACCTACTCGCCGGCGGTAACGCTCGATGACATGATTAAACTCTGCGAAAAATCTGGCCTCAATTACAACGAAGGCGGCACTCTCGGCGTTAATACAGATGATGGACGTGTGCTGGCTCTGAGCAATTTTCTCATTGCCCGGGCACCAAAGAAGGCGAACAATCGCTAACTTAGCAGATTGCTGACTAAACGAAGATAGAGTAGAATATGCCGAGTACCTATGAAGCGCTAATTGAAAAGCTTGACGGATTTATCCGAAAGTACTACCGCAACGAAATGATTCGCGGTGCACTGTACTTTTTGGCCATCGGTCTGGCAGCCTTTTTGGTGTCCGTAATTTTGGAATACTTTGGCCAATTTTCAGTCGGGGTGCGCACCGGGATGTTCTTCACCCTGGTGGTTGGATTCGTTGCCCTTTTCGTGCGCTACATCGCCGTTCCCGCGCTCAAACTTTTCAGACTCGGAAAGGTAATCTCTCACGATGAGGCTTCCGAAATCATCGGAAAGCATTTTCCCGAAGTGAGCGACAAGCTCCTCAACACCCTGCAGCTCAGAAGGCAGGCCGATATTTCGAAAGGTGATCCCCGCTTGCTACTCGCGAGTATTTCGCAACGTGTTGAAGAGCTCCAACCTGTGCCATTTACCTCGGCAGTCAACTTTGGTGAAAACAAAAAATACCTGAAGTATGTCCTTCCTCCCTTGGTACTCATGGCAATTTTGTTGGCGGTGGCGCCGGCAATATTGACGGAAGGCACGCAGCGCCTGGTGACCTACAACGTGGATTACATTCCCGAAGCGCCATTCTCATTTAGCATCGAAAATGAAAAGCTCGAAACACCTCTCAACAGCAACTTCACACTGAAAGTGCAGGCTGAGGGCCTCTACGTTCCCAGTGAAATGAGTATTTCGGTGGACGGAAAAATGTTTCGACTCCGCAACGACGGTTCGGGAAAATTCAGCCACACCTTTCGAAATGTGAGGAACGAGGTGCCCTTTCGCCTTACCTCCGAAGGCTACTTTAGCGACAAGCACACCCTCAAGGTACTGCCCACGCCATCCATCATCGATTTTGGCGTAAAGCTGACCTACCCGAACTACATCAATAAAACCGACGAAACCCTTCAAAACACGGGCAACCTCAAGGTCCCTGAGGGAACAGAAATCTACTGGAATTTCAACACAGAGAATGCAGAAAACCTCTTCATGAGCTTCGCCGACACCTCGGTGGTGCTGAAAAATCGCAACAACAATACATTCGACATTCGCCGAAAGGCAGTATCACCCGAGCGTTACCGACTCGCAGCCATCAACAGCCTGGTGGGCGGCCGCGACACCCTGAGCTACCGCATTGATGTGATCAAAGACGGGTACCCAAAAATCAGGGTGAACACCCAACCCGATTCGACCGACAACCGCCGCGTATACTTCGGTGGTGCAGTGAGCGACGACTACGGGCTAACAGCCCTGGTTTTTCACTACAAAATATCACGGGCCGTCGGTAGCGAAGAGGCTTTTCGCGAAAACCTGACCCTCGGTAGCAAGCCTGCACAGGAGTTTTTTCACTACGCCGATTTTGAAAAGCACAGTCTGAAACCCGGCGACAGGTTGGACTACTACTTTGAAGTGTGGGACAACGACGGAGTGAACGGGAGAAAGTCATCACGCTCTGACAAGCAGACTTACAAAGCCCCGTCGAAAGACGAGCTGAAAAAAGACCGAAAGCAATCATCAGAAGCCATTAAAGACCAGCTCGAGAAAAGCATAAAGGAGGCCGCAGAGATCAAAAAAGAACTCAAAGAGCTGAACAAGGATCTCTTGCAGAACAAGGAAATGGGGTGGCAGGAGAAAAAGCGGATTGAAGACCTGCTCAAAAAACAAAAGAACCTGCAGCAGCAAGTGGAGCAATCGCGCGATAAGAACAAGAATAAGCAGCAGCAGCAGGAGCGCTACCTCGAGCAGAGCGAAAGCATCATGGAGAAGCAGCGACAACTTGAAAAACTCTTTGACGAGCTCATGAGCGATGAGATGAAAGAGATGTTCGAGAAAATGGAAGAGCTCATGGAGCAGCTGGATCAAAACAAGATCCGTGAGGAGCTGGAGAAGATGGAAATGAGCCAGGAGGAACTGGAAAAAGAGCTCGATCGCACGCTGGAAATTTTTAAGCAAATGGAATTTGAGGCGGAGTTTGAACAGGCCATGCAAAAGCTCGACGAGCTCGCTGAAAAACAAGAGGAGCTCTCGGAAGAATCCCTCGATAAAGACGCCGATAAAGAGGCCCTCAAGGACAAGCAGGAAGAGCTGAAAGAAGAATTTGACAAACTCAAAGAAGACCTCAAGGACCTCGAAGAAAAGAACAAAGAATTGGAGCGCCCCAACGACCTTGCCGATACTGAAAAAGAGCAGGAAGAGGTGAGCGAAGAGATGGAAAAATCGTCAGAAGAGCTCGACAAAAACAAGCAAAAGAAGGCATCAGAATCGCAGAAAGGCGCTGCCGAGAAGATGAAGGAAATGTCCCAAAAGATGAAATCGGCCATGGATGCGGGGGCGCAGGAAGGAGCTTCGGAAGATATGGATGCACTGCGTGCGTTGCTGGAAAACATCATACAGCTCTCATTTGATCAGGAAGACATCATGGAGGAGCTACGCGTCATTGAGCGCGATGATCCGCGCTATACGGCCCTGGGAAGGGAGCAAAGAAAGCTGAAAGACGATGCAAAAATGGTCGAGGACTCACTCTTTGCCCTGAGCAAGCGCGTGGTTCAAATAGAGCAAATCGTCAATGAAGAAATCGCCACGATCAACCGCAGCATAAAAGCCTCTCTGGAGGAAATCGGCGAGCGATCCACTGCCAGTGCTACCATGCGGCAGCAATACGCGATGACTTCATTTAACAATCTTGCGCTTCTGCTCGACGAGGCCCTGCAACAAATGCAGATGCAAATGGCCAATAAAATGCCGGGTACGGGAAACTGTGAAAACCCGGGTGGCGCGGGCTCTAAACCTTCCAAAGGAAAGATGAGCAAGATGCAGGAAGAAATGGGGAAGAAGCTCGAGGAGATGCAAAAAGCACTCGAGAAAGGAGAGAAACCCGGTGGAGAGAAGCCCGGCATGGGTTCGCAGGGAATGAGCAAGGAAATTGCCAAAATGGCTGCAGAGCAAGCCGCACTTCGTGAGGAAATTCAAAAACGCGCGCAACAACTCAATGAGCGCGGAAAAGGAGAGGGGAAAGGCCTTGAAGACATTGCCCGCGACATGGAGAAAACAGAAGAAGATTTAGTAAACATGGACATCACAAGGGAAACGCTCAAAAGGCAACAGGATATTTTAACACGCCTGCTAGAGTCCGAAAAAGCTGAGAGAGAACGTGAATACGAAGAAGAGCGACAAAGCGAACGCCCCGGAGAGTATAAAATCAGCAACCCCGAAAAATATTTAGAGTATAACCGAAGGAAGGCGAAAGAAATTGAACTCCTCAGAACTGTGCCTCCCGACATGAAGCCGTACTACAAAGAACGGGTGAATGAATATTTTCTTAATTTTGAATCCTAGCAACAGATGACACTGACCGAATCCGCCCAAATGGAAACCATAAATTTCGCTTCAAAAGGAGAAAACATCACAATTGTCGAGCGTCTGATCGACGAACTTTGTGACAAGCATAAAATCCAGGAAGAACATTACGGCAATATCCTGATCGCACTCACTGAAGCGGTCAACAACGCCATTTACCACGGCAACAAGCAGGATCCTGCAAAAGAAGTTCTCGTGAAATACGAAGCTACGAAAGACCGCTTTTTCTTCCGCATTGAAGACGAAGGGCCCGGGTTTGATTTCGAAAACGTGCCGGATCCTACATCTCCCGAGAACCTCGAGAAGCCCAACGGCAGGGGTGTGTTTTTAATGAAACACCTCAGCGACGGCCTCGAATTTTTTGAGGACGGACGCATTGTTGAAATCGCCTTTACAAACCTCAGCAAGCCCATTGGCGAACCCGCCTGAAATGGCCAAATCGGTTCGTTTCACCGCCAATGATGTGCCTTTTCGATTGCCGAAGACCACAGAAGTGAGGCGTTGGATTATTCAAGCGATCAAAGCTGAAGGGTACAGTCCCGATAACCTTCAATACGTTTGGTGCAGTGATTCCTATTTGCATGAGGTCAACAAACAATACCTCAATCACGACACCTTCACCGATGTCATCACATTCGATTACAGCGACGATAACATCTGTATTCAAGGGGATATCTTTATCAGCATTGATCGCGTGCGTGAGAATGCCCGAATGATCAGGAGCAGGGTCAGAGACGAACTGCACAGGGTGATGATTCACGGTGCTTTGCACTTATGCGGATACCGTGATAAGACATCTTCCGAAAAATCGGAAATGACTGAAAAAGAAGATTATTACCTATCTTTGCGAGATTTTTAGTACCAAATATTTAGAGACATGCTTCGCGATTATGATGTGATAGTGGTGGGCGCCGGACATGCCGGCAACGAAGCGGCTGCTGCAGCAGCACAGCTCGGATCCAAAGTGCTGATGGTGACCATGAACATGAACACCATCGGACAGATGTCGTGCAACCCGGCCATGGGTGGAATTGCCAAAGGACAGATTATAAGAGAGATAGATGCGATCGGAGGTTATTCCGGCATCGTTTCCGACGCCAGTACCATACAGTTCCGAATGTTGAATCGATCGAAAGGGCCGGCCATGTGGAGCCCGCGATCTCAGAATGACCGCATGCGCTTTGCTGAGAAGTGGCGCATGATGCTCGAAGAAACGCCAAACGTGGACTTTTTTCAGGACATGGTGAAGGAGATTACCCTGGACAAGCAGGGACGCGTAAACGGCGTTGTTACGGGCATCGGAGTAACTATTAAAGCCAGAGCTGTCATTTTAACGAGCGGCACATTCCTAAACGGGCTCATCCACATCGGCGATAAAAACTTCGGTGGAGGCAGGGCAGGAGAACGCGCTGCTACCGGAATTACAGAGCAACTTCTAACTTTGGGCTTCGATCACGGACGCATGAAAACAGGCACGCCACCGCGACTCGATGGCCGCAGCCTGGACTATTCAAAAATGGAAATGCAGCCGGGGGATGAAAATCCCGGCAAGTTTTCTTTTACCGACAGTGCTACCATCGGAAAGCAGCTTCCTTGCCACATCACCTATACCAATCCCGAAGTACACGATATTTTACGCACGGGATTTGACCGTTCGCCGATGTTTAACGGACGTATACAAGGACAGGGCCCGAGGTACTGTCCTTCGATCGAAGACAAGATCGATCGCTTCGCCGACCGCGACCGCCACCAGATATTCGTAGAGCCCGAAGGTTTGAATACTGTAGAAATTTACCTGAACGGATTTTCTTCGAGCCTCCCCGAAGATGTACAATCGGAGGCTTTGAAAAAAATACCGGGTTTGGAAAACGCCAAAATGTTTCGCCCGGGCTACGCCATCGAATACGATTATTTTCCACCCACCCAGCTTAAGCATACCCTCGAAACAAAGCTCGTGGAGAACCTCTATTTTGCCGGACAGATCAACGGAACGACAGGTTATGAAGAAGCCGCGTGTCAGGGATTGTCGGCCGGCATAAATGCTCACCTTAAGCTGCGCGAAAAGGATCCCTTCATTTTGCAACGTAGCGAAGCCTACATCGGGGTGCTCATCGACGACCTCATCACAAAAGGTACGGAGGAGCCTTACCGCATGTTTACCTCCCGTGCCGAGTACCGCATCTTACTTCGTCAAGACAACGCCGACCTTCGGCTCACTCCGAAATCTCACGAGATCGGATTGGCCGATGCCGACCGCATGCGCAGGGTTGAAATCAAACAGAAGGAAATCGCAGGCATTGATAAATTCCTTTCGGAGGAGGGAGTGACCCCTGATGAAATGAACGGCGTGTTGGAGTCCATGGGATCGAGCCCGCTCAAGCAACAAGTCAAAGCGAAAACCATTGTACCCCGTCCCGGTTTTCCCATGGAAAAATTGGCCAAGGGAAGCACATCTGTAGCCGCATATTTCGATGCACTGAAAGAAAACCACGGAACCGAATTGGCCACCGAGATCATGGAGGCCGCCGAAATTCTGATCAAGTACGAAGGGTACATCGAGAAGGAACAGGAGATGGCCGACAAGCTTCTTCGCCTGGAAAAACTCACCCTCAAAGACAATTTTGATTACAGCAAAGTGACATCCCTCTCTCACGAGGCCCGGGAAAAACTCGCTAAAATCTGCCCTAAAACCATCGGACAAGCCGCACGCATCAGCGGCGTGTCGCCGTCCGATATCTCAGTATTGATGATCCATGTCTCAAAATAAATCCAGGTTCCACGTGGAACAATCAGGCGATGTTCCACGTGAAACATCGGGAAACCATTCACGTCGATGTCCCGTTTGCGGAACAACTACCTCCACTAGCGCACTACATTTAATAGATCATTCGGTCTCAAAAGAGCAGTTTGAAATCATGATGTGCTCCAATTGCGGATTCAAATTCACCCAGCCTGTACCCGCAGATTTGAGCCCTTACTACGACTCCGAGGATTATATTTCGCACAGCAAAACGAAGAAGGGACTCATCAATCGGCTCTATCATTTGGCCCAACAATACAACCTCGCATCTAAATATAAGAAGGCAAAAAAGCATGCGCGGGGTTCAAGATGGATTGATTACGGAAGCGGAGCCGGAGATTTTTTGAGAGTACTTCAAAAGAAAAAAATTGACGTGTCGGGTGTTGAACCTCACGAACCCGTCAGAATGCAATGTGAAAACGAGGGATTCTCAGTTCTCACTCCCGAAGATTATCTCCACAGGAATACCCCTTGCGACATCATCACCATGTGGCACGTTTTAGAACACGTCGAAAACCTCGAGCGGGTTCTTCACAAGCACCACACGAATCTTTCCCCCGACGGAATCCTGGTTATCGCAGTTCCCAATCCCGATAGCCTGGATGCACATCTCTACAAAGAATATTGGGCAGCTTATGATGTCCCTCGCCACCTCTGGCACTTCACCGAAAAGGATATTCGAAGACTCGCGGACAAGTCCGATTTTGAGTTTATCGAATATCACGGGATGATATTGGACGCATTCTACATTTCCATGCTCAGTGAAAAGTACAAGGGCGGCAACTTACTTTCAGCAGTGGTCAACGGGATTCGATCTAACCTTTCGGCCCTCTTGGGCCGTAATCCATACAGCAGTCAGATCTATATTTTGCGAAAAAAGCCCTCAGAGGCGTTTTAACGAACTTTCCTACTGCTCTGGTACTACCTCTTTAAAATCCTGAAATTCTTCGTAATTCTCAATATTCATATACTCAACTGTATATCAATGTTCTACACCAAAACAACGCATTAGGCGCCCGCACAAAAACCCTTACCTTTGCAAAAAATATTTTTAAATGGAAACCATCACTCCCAACAACGTTCAAAACATCGAAGGCGTGCTAGACACCCTCGGCGTTAAAAAAGAAAACCACGGCTGCTCAACCGGTAAAAACGGCTTCGGAAGCGGAGCGAAAGTCATCAGCACCTCACCCGTCGACGGGCAGGAAATTGCATCCGTTACCACAGCCACCCAGGCAGACTACGATCGTGTTATAGAGACCGCTTCAAAAGCCTTTACAGAATGGCGTATGAAGCCCGCACCTCTGCGTGGCGAAATCGTTCGTCAATACGGCGACCGTCTCCGCGAATACAAGCAAGAACTCGGCATGCTCGTTTCATATGAAATGGGAAAATCGCTTCAGGAAGGCCTTGGCGAAGTACAGGAAATGATCGACATCTGTGATTTCGCCGTAGGCTTGTCGCGTCAACTCCACGGATTCACCATGCACAGCGAGCGCTTCAAGCACCGCATGTACGAACAGTACCACCCTCTCGGAGTGGTCGGTATTATCTCCGCTTTTAATTTTCCCGTTGCCGTGTGGTGTTGGAACACTGCCCTCGCATGGGTATGCGGTGATGTTTGCATTTGGAAGCCATCAGAAAAAACTCCACTTACATCCATAGCCTGCCAAAATATTTGGAATGAGGTTGCGGCGAACAACGATTTGCCGGAAGGCATAAGCTGCATCCTGAACGGTGACTACAAAGTCGGTCAAATGATGACTGCCGATAAAAAAGTAGCCCTCATCTCTGCTACAGGTAGCATTCGCATGGGTAAGCAGGTAGCACAAGCCATGGGTGCGAGACTTGGCAAAACACTCCTCGAACTTGGAGGTAACAATGCCATGATCATTACCCAAAACGCCGACCTTAATATTACCATTCCCGGAGCAGTCTTCGGGGCAGTTGGAACAGCAGGCCAGCGCTGCACCAGCACGCGCCGACTTATCATTCACAGTTCTATATACGATCAGGTGAAAGAAACACTTGCCAAAGCATACAAACAAATCAACATTGGCAACCCGCTCGATGAGAGCAACCATATGGGCCCCCTTATCGACAAGGAAGCCGTCGACACCTACACATCAGCTATCGAAAAAGTTAAAGCTGAAGGAGGAACGATGTTGGTAGAAGGTGGTAAACTTTCAGGTGAAGGATATGAAAGCGGTTGCTACGTGAGTCCGAGCATCGCGGAAGTTGAAAATCACTATGAAATAGTTCAGGACGAGACATTCGCGCCACTTCTCTATCTCATCAAGTACGACACCCTTGAAGAAGCTATTGACCTTCAAAATGGCGTAAAACAAGGTCTTTCATCAGCTATCATGACCACCAACATGCGTGAAGCGGAAGCATTCCTGTCGCATGAAGGATCCGATTGCGGAATTGCAAATGTCAACATCGGTACCTCCGGTGCAGAAATAGGCGGAGCCTTCGGTGGTGAAAAAGAAACAGGTGGCGGTCGCGAGTCAGGCAGCGATGCATGGAAAGTTTACATGCGACGTCAAACTAACACCATTAATTACAGCACCGAACTGCCATTAGCACAAGGTATTAAATTTGATTTTTAATCTCAACACATTGAGACGATACTTTCAAACCCTGCTAACCTCTGTATTCCTTGTAATAACAGTGGGATGCACAGAACAACAGCCAACCACGGCCGATAGTGAAGTATCAAAGGACGAAATCTGGAGATTTACTCTACAGTTGAATTCGGATGTACTTCCATTCACGGCATTGGTCGAAAACGGGTTTGAAGAAGGATCACGCTTACGCATTCACAATGCAGATGAAACCATCAGCGTATCTCTCGATCGTATTTCGGGAGATACGCTGTACTATCGAATGCCTGTTTTTAACTCAGAACTTGCTTTACGAAGAGAAAGTCCTGAACTCGTTACCGGCACATGGACTGACTTCGACCGAAAAAACTACAGCATTCCCGTAATCGCAGAAAGCGGGATGAATTTTAGGTTTACTCCAACCAAATCAACAACAGAACTCGCACCGCGATATAAGGTTCGCTTCGGTGGCCCTGACGGGTATGATGCCCTGCTTTTATTGGACAATGATCGAGGCCATCTCACCGGGACGTTTCTCACGGAAACGGGAGACTACCGCTATCTCGAGGGCAACATCATGAATGGGAAGGTTAACCTAAGCACTTTTGACGGGAGCCATGCCTTCGTTTTCGATGCCCTCATATCAGGAGATTCTCTCAAATCCGGTAGATTTATCTCAGGTACACATTATTCCGAACAATGGATCGGCGTCGCGGATGAGGATTTTGAACTTTCGCATCCTACAGAACTTGTATCTGCCAACTCCACTATTGAACCATTCACATTTTCCTTGCCTGATCTAAATGGAGACACCGTCACCCACCTCGATTTCATAGACGGCAAGACCATTCACATATATGACATTACAGGCAGTTGGTGCCCAAACTGCAAAGATGCAGCATTGACCTTAGAACAAATTGCTTCCACATATGATAGCAATGCCATTCGTGTAATACCCATCGCTTTCGAACGCAGCAACGATTTAAATACTGCCAAACAAGCCATATCACGAATGCAAAATGACCTCGAGTTGCAGGAATATTTTCTATTCGGGGGAAAAGTTTCACGTGAGAATACGACCCGAGCCTTCCCCGCGCTGGAAAAAATTATGGCTTACCCAACCATAGTAATTACAGATAAACATGGCCACCCTGTCAAAGTATTTACCGGGTTTTACGGACCAGGCACAGGCTTTTATCACGACCGTTTCAAGGCCGATATTACCACGGTCATCGATAGTTTGATCAGTCAATAAAACCGTCCGTTTTTAGGAGCAGGCGATCTTGTTGACCCTGCGTGCATGCCTTCCACCTTCGAATTCGTTAGTAAAAAAGGCCTCCACCAATTCCAGTGCAAGATCGCTGCTTATAAATCGCGCCGGTAATGCTAAAATATTGGCATCGTTATGCAGCCTTGCTAGCTCAGCTATCTCCTTGTTCCAACAAATCGCACAACGCACGCCCGCATGCTTATTGGCCGCCATTGACACTCCATTGGCACTTCCACAAATCAAAATACCCAATGCACCTTCTTCGCGCTCTACAAGCTCGGCCACAGCATGTGCGAAATCGGGATAATCCGTACTTTCACTGCTAAAAGTTCCCTTGTCGACGAGCGTTCCAAATTTTGTATTAATCCTTTTTATGATCAATTCTTTAAGGTCAAAACCTGCGTGATCGGAGCCTATATAGATATTCATATTATGTGAAGTTTCAGCAAAGATAACGATTCCGAAATGGCCACAATTATGAACAAATCACTAATTGGTATTTATCCTCTATCAGGATATCAGGTCATAAGAAATTAACTTTTCACTACCTCCACTGTTCATATCGGACATTACCCGTTCATAACCCCGCAAAACTTTTTTCTTACTTATCCGATTAAAATTTAAATAGGGAAGAGGGTACGTAGGAAGCAAGGAAAACCTTTGACGACTTTTCAAATCAAAACCCACTTCTCTTAACAATGAAATCAGGTTATCAAACACAGGACTTACCGGTTACCTCGTTATACACGGTTCTGTTCACAACTTCACAATGTATATTGTATGAAACCGTTGTAGAATTCGGCTTGTCGGTAAAGTGTTACTAACTTTGGATAACTCGCAACTCAATACTTTCGGTACAATCAATTTCCACAATATGAACAGACATACTATACCATCTCTTTATTTAATTAAAAAGATAAAATGTATATGTATGAGGACCATCATCGCTGTCGGATTTGTTTTCGCACATTTGCCCTGTGAAGCACAAGGGGAATATACGGTTTACAAATACGACAACGGCAACGTCAGCAGTGAGGGGTACATGGTCGACGGCCGACCGGATGGATATTGGAAAACATACCACCCCGATGGCACGCTTAAATCTGAGGGCAACCGCGCCGATTTTGAACTCGACAGTACCTGGATTTTTTATAATGAAGCAGGGGAAAAAGTTACTGAAATTACTTATCGTGCAGGAAAAAAGCATGGTCGGTATATCGCATATCGCAACGGCGTGCTGTACGAAGAATCGCAATTCGAAAACGAGGTTAAAGTGGGTGAAGCCCTTTATTACTACCCGACGGGTGAGTTGAACAAACGCATTCCTTTCGAAAATGGGAAGGAACAAGGTGATGGATTTGAATTTGACAGAGAAGGCAGGATCATCACTTTGCTGTCTTACCGAGAAGGCTTTCTGAGAACCGCCGACAAAGTAAATCGATTCGATACTCAGGGTAAAAAGCGCGGCCCCTGGGTCCGTTTTCATCCCAATGGCGTATTGGCTTATGAGGGTCGCTTCATGAACGATATGAAAAACGGCATTTTCAAAACCTACGACAAGCGCGGAGATTTGCTTACCCTTGAAAAATACCGGGATGATGAACTCGTAACTGATTCTGAGGAATCAGTTATTTTGGACATACGCAATACTTATTATGATGACGGTACGGTGAAATCGACAGGGGGATATGTGGATGGTGTTAAGGAAGGTACCCATCGCCTGTACGATCAGGAAGGTAATATTACAGCGGGAGAGCTTTACAGCAAAGGAGAAAAAATTGGAGAAGGAATCATTGATCGGAACGGTGATTATCAGGGCATTTGGAAACTGTATTTCGAATCAGGTGAGCTCAAGGCTGAAGGTGAATTTGAAAATAGCAAACGAACAGGCGATTGGATCTACTATCACAAAAACGGCGAGACTGAGCATAAGGCAAAATTTGCAGATGGATTGCCAAACGGCAGGTGGACCTGGTACTACGAGGATGGAAAATTGCGTCGCGAAGAGTTTTTCAGAAGGGGCAAAGAAGATGGTACTGTGAAGGAATATGACCGTGAAGGGAATATTGTTGTACAGGGCGATTACATCAGTGGATTGAGAGACGGTACGTGGTTTTTGAACGTGGGTGACCACACAGAACGAGGAAAATACACTGATGGTGAGCGAACGGGGGAATGGATTTATGAATACCAGGACGAAAGCGTCGCTTATGAAGGCGAATATGTAGCGGGCATGGCTGTAGGAAAGCACAAGTGGTACCACCCCAATGGCCAGGTAAAACTCGAAGGTAAGTACAAAAGCGGCCTGAGGGTGGGTACCTGGAGAAAATACAAAGAGGACGGAGAACTCACGTTGAACGTAAAGTATAAGTCGGGACGTGAAGTTAAAATCAATGGCAAACGCGTTATAAAAGCAGAAAATTATGTACCCGAAATATAGCCATGTACATCGGGCATAGATGTACCAATGGATTTGAATTCAATCAAAATCATCCATGAGCGGCATAAATTCAAATACACCCGCTCCTCAGTTTAGAAAATTGCAGAAAAGTATAGATTTGTCGTAAGTTTACGGGCGACAACAGCTGCAGAAGCGGCATGTCTCAACCCGGCGCGCAAAGCGAGCTGAGCAAATTGAGAAACATCATGGCCGTTAAGAAAGTAGATGATCAATCGGCGAAGATTCAGGCAATCTTCAATGCATCCAATCACATGATTTGGTCAGTCGACCGCAGGTTAAATTTTACATCGTTTAATGAAGTTTTTACGAAGCGTATGACAGAGCGCTTCAATCTTAAACCAAACTTGAACGAAAATGCCGCAGATTTCTTTGAAGCGTGTTTACCGGGTCGAGGAGGAAAATGGCGCGAGTACTACGCAATCGTCCTGAAAGGAGAAAAAATACAAATAGAGGAACTCATAAAAGATACCGCGGGCAAGGAGCACCTCGAAGAAATATCCATGAGTCCTATCAAGGATGATGATGGTGAGGTGTGCGAAATAGCGATTCTATCACAAACGGTTACATTCAAGCGTGCAGCAGAGCGGAAACTCAAAGATCAAGCTGCAAAGATCAATGCTATCTTTGACAGTACGGCTATGTTCATTTGGACCGTAGACAAAAACATCAGGATTGTTTCTTTCAACAGGGTGTTTGCCAATCAGTATTTCAAGCTTTTCGGAAAAGAAGTGAGTATAGGAAGCAACTTTTCCGAAGGCTTAAGCGATGCCATTACCCCTGAAGCTCAAGGAATGCTTAACCTCTATTTTGAGAAAGCTTTCGCAGGTGAAAAACAACAATTCGAAGGGAGCCTTCAGGGTCGCAAAGGGAAAAAGAGGTGGATGGAAACTTTTTTCAACCCCATTTATCGAGAGGATGGAGTAATTAAAGAAGTATCATGCCTTTCTCACGAGATTACCGATAAGAAGGAAATCCAGGTGCAAATGCTGGAATCTATCCGAGAGAAGGAGGTCCTGCTCCAAGAGGTGCATCACCGTGTGAAAAACAACCTTCAGGTAATTTCCAGCATTCTCAACCTGCAGTCTTCTTATGTAAAAGACGAAAACTCGTTGAACATACTCCGCGAAAGTCAAAACAGGATCAAGTCGATGAGTTTTATCCACGAATCGCTTTATCAAACAGGAGATTTTTCGAGAATTGAATTCAGTGATTATATCCGCTCGCTCAGCAATAGTCTGATTCACTCATACAGCTTAGGTACGGGAAGGGTGAGTTTGAATACTGATTTTGAAAAGGTCTTTTTAAGCCTCGATCAGGCCATTCCATGCGGCTTGATCGTAAATGAGCTTGTATCGAATGCGCTGAAGTATGCATTCCCCAATGATGCTGAAGGGGAGATATTCATGGAACTCAAGGATATTAACGATAAAATCAATCTGACTATATCTGACGACGGGATAGGATTGCCCAAATCACTTGACGTTGAAAATTCTGATACCCTCGGACTGCAATTGGTATACACACTTATCGATCAGCTCGACGCACATATCAACGTAACCAGTAAAAAGGGTACGAAATATTTGATTACTTTTGATAAACAATAAACTTGAAAGTCAAATGGCTAAAACCAATGTTCTGGTAGTTGAAGATGAGGCCATCGTCTCTAAAGATATTCAGCATAGCTTAAAAAAGCTGGGATACAATGTTGTAGGCGCATCTTCCACTGGCGAAAAGGCCATCGATATGGTCGCAAACCTCAACCCGGACATCGTATTAATGGACATTATGCTTAAGGGCAAAATGACCGGAATAGATGCCGCCGAAGAAATCAAAGCCAGACATGATATACCTGTGATTTATCTCACTGCTTACGCTGACGAAGCCACACTTTCAAGGGCCAAAGTGACTGAACCTTACGGGTACATCATCAAGCCTTTTAAGGAAATAGATATCCATACTTCGATTGAAATGGCTATCTATAAGCACTTCAAAGAGACAGAAGTACGCAAAGAGCGCGACCTGCTTTTTTCATTGGTAGATAGCAAAGAATCGACAGACTTTATTTTCGTGAAATCCAATTCAAGGCTGGTTAAATTAAAAACGGAAGACATCTACTTCGTGGAAGCGCTGAAAGATTATGTGGTGATTAATGCCCTGAACCACAGGTACACTATTCACAGCACCATGAAGGATATTGCTGCCAAGCTACCGAAAGACGATTTTATCCGCGTTCATCGTTCTTTTATAGTCCGCTTAGATAAAATTGCCGCCATAGAGCAGCCAAATTTGATTTTGGAAAACGATAAGAAGGTCATTCCTATCGGCGGTTCTTACAAGGAAGATCTCAGCAAAAAAATCAACCTGGTATAGTGCTTTATGAATTTCTCTACTTGCCTGTGAGGGTAATTTAAGCCTTAGGCAATACGAAAATCCAGCTGTTTCTGCTTGAGATCGGCTCCGTGCACTTTCACTTTCACTTTATCTCCGAACTCGTACACTTCCTTGTACTTTGTTCCGACAATTTGATGCTTGCGCTCGTCGTACTTGTAGATGTCATCGCTCATTGAGTTCAGGGGTATCATGCCCTCGCATTTATTGTCTTCTAACTCCACGTACATGCCCCAACGTGCAAGGCCACTCACGGTGCCTGCAAACACTTCACCGATTTTATCGAGCATGAATTCCACCTGCTTGTATTTGATAGACGCTCGCTCGGCATCTGTGGCTTTTTTCTCCATTTGAGAAGAGTGCTTGCAGGATTTTTCGATGTCATCGGCTTTGGCGCTCTTTCCTCCGCTTTTGTACTGCATCAGGAGGCGGTGGGCCATCACGTCAGGATAGCGCCTGATGGGGGATGTAAAGTGGGTGTAATGGCTAAAGGCCAATCCGTAATGGCCGATATTCTCTGTAGAGTACACAGCTTTAGACATGGTACGGATGGCCATCAGCTTTACAATGTCCTCTTCAGGTTTGTCCTTGAGCTGGTTCATAAGCGCATTTAATGCGCGCGATGCTTGCTCAGGATCGGTACTGCTCAGTTTGTATCCGAGGCGCCCTACAAAGTCCTTTAGTGTTTTTAATTTTTCGGGATCGGGAAGATCGTGAATTCGGTACACGTAAGTTTTGGCCTGTTCGCCTTTACCGGGCTTTCCGATGTGCTCTGCCACTTTTTTGTTGGCCAGCAGCATAAACTCTTCAACAAGCCAGTTGGCCTCTTTCATTACTTTTTGATACACGCCTATGGGTTTTCCATTTTCATCGAGTTTGAATTTTACTTCCACACCGCCGAATTCCAGCGCGCCTTTTCGCATGCGTTCTTTTCGCATGGCAGCGGCTCGTTGGTTGAGTGAAGTGATTTCCTCGGCAAAATCACCTTTCCCCGTTTCGATTACCTTCTGAGCATCATCATAGGTGAAGCGGCGTTGACTGCGAATCACGGTACGCCCGAAAAAAGATTTTTTGATGTTCCAATCTTTTGTCATTTCAAACACGGCCGACATGCAGAGCTTATCCTCATCGGGTCGGAGGGAGCATACATGGTTAGACAGCACTTCGGGCAGCATGGGCACCACCCTGTCCACAAGGTACACTGATGTGGCCCTTTTTACTGCCTCATCGTCGATGATGCTTCCGGGCTGAACGTAATGTGCCACATCGGCAATGTGAATACCCACTTCGGTATTTCCGTTTTCCAGCTTTCTAAAGCTCAATGCATCATCAAAGTCTTTGGCGTCGTCGGGGTCAATGGTAAAGGTTGGAATTCCCCGCATATCCAGCCTTTTGCTTACTTCTTCATCAGAGATGGTCACATCGATCTTTTGTGCTGCATCAAGGACCTCCTGCGGAAACTCATAAGGCAAGCCGAATTCCACAAGGATGGCATGCATTTCCACGTTGTTGTCGCCGGGCTCGCCCAGCACATCGATTACTTCCGCAAAGGGAGATTTGTTGGGATCGGGCCAGTCGAGCAGGCGTACAATGACCTTCTGCCCGTTTTCGGCGCCGTTGAGTTTCTTGGAATCGATGTAGAAGTCAACATGTATGCGGCTGTTGGAAGGAACAAAGAAGGTTTGACGTTCGGATACCTCAACGATGCCTACATATTGCTCAGCGTTTCGCTTTACGATCTGCGTTACCTTTCCTTCCATTTGCCCGCGGTTCTTCTTCAGGAGGGTCACTTCCACAGTATCGCCGTGTAGGGCGGTGAAGGTGTTCTTTTCGGAAATGAATATGTCCTTGCCGTCTTTTTCGGTTACGACGTAAGCAGCCCCGTTTTTTGTAAAGTCGATTACGCCTTCCAGAGAAGCCACTTGCTTAGGGTGGATAGAAAACTTACCGGCTGAGGGTTGCTTAAGCATGTCCATGCCCGCCAGTTCCTTTAAGGTTTCGAGTACAAGCTGACGGCCGGCGGGATCGTTCACATCCAGCCTTGCCGATACTTGCTTGTAGTTGAACTCTTTTCCGCTGTTTTCACGGAAAAACTCCATCGCTTGCGAGGTAATACTTTTCCTGTTGTGCGCCGGAGATTTTCCGTGCCTTTTATGTTGTTTTTTCTTATTTCCCATACAGCCCGGGAAGGTAAGCATTTATTGAGGCTTTCGGTCTGCATCTCACGCGGAATATCAACAGCACAAGTTCAGGAAACACATGTCCCGGATTTAGTGAAGATTTTAGAAACTCCCCACATCCTGTGTATATTTGTCTAAAACTAGAGCTATGGTATCCGCACATATTGAAAATGCACTCAACGGACAGATTGAAGTAGAAGCCCGTTCTTCACAGTATTATCTCTCTATGGCTTCCTGGGCCGATACCAAAGGATTTAGCGGGGTGTCGCAATTTTTGTACCGCCACAGCGACGAAGAGCGTCAGCACATGCTCAAGTTGATTCATTATGTTAATGAGCGGGGTGGCAAAGCAGTTATACCTTCTCTCGATAAGCCACCATCGGATTTTGATTCGATTCAGACCATTTTTAAGGACCTTTTTGAGCACGAGCAGCGGGTAACCCGTCAAATCAATGAAGTGGTTGACGCCTGTTTGAAAGAGAAGGATTATACGACCCATAATTTCATGCAGTGGTATGTATCAGAGCAGATTGAAGAAGAAGCCTTGGCAAGAAATATTCTCGATAAGCTGGCTTTGATAGGAAATGACAAAGGGGGCCTTTACCTGTTTGATCGCGAGCTGGGTGCCATGCAATCGCATTAGTCAATAAATTTTCCCGAAAGCAGAGAACCAATTTCTGATCACTACGTAGAGTGATGAAGGCCTTATCACCAAGACCACGTTGAAAACAATGGGTTGAACCTCTTAAAGTTTGGCCGAGCATTTGCATACATTAGCAAAACGCCCCTAAGGGTGGTATATGAAGTATATTTGCCTCCTCTTATTCTCTGTAACTCTGCTAACAGCAGAGGCCCAGCAAGTTCCTTCTTTTGAAGGAAAGGACACAGGTGCGATGATTAAGGCCAGTTATCTCTATAACTTTTCCAAATACGTGGATTGGCCCGACGAGCACAAGTCCGGCAATTTCATTATTTCGGTGATGGGAGGAGGAAACCTGCACTCAGAACTTGTAAAAAAATACAATGATAAACAAATTGGTAGTCAGCAAATTGAAATTAGAAAAGTTTCAAAAACACTGAATATTAGTAGTTGTCACGTGCTTTTTATCGGAAATGAATACACCGATATATTGCCGAAAATAAGTGAGGTGCTGAAAAACAGGCCTACTTTGATCATTGCTGATCACGAAGGAGCGCTCGACATGGGTGCAGCAGTCAATTTTGTGGTAGTTGATAAGCACCACAAATTTGAATTGGACCAAGAGAATGCTACGGGCAGGAATCTTTTTGTAGGATCAACCATTAAAAGTTTGGCGCTTAGGGTGCAGTAAATCTCATGCGAAGAATATTCCACATACTCATTTTATGTTTGACATCAATGTCAGTCGTTCATGCCCAGCCTGTTGAAGAGCTGGTGCGAAGGGCTGTGTTGAAGTACAATGAAAAAGACTATCGGGGGGCAGCCTCTGAAATTGATGAAGCGGTGCAGCTCAAAAAAGGAGAAACCGATGAGCGTGCATGGCACATACGCGGATTTGTCTATAAGGACATCTATGTGAAGGAAGAAAATCGAGCCCGAACCAGCGAGGCAAGGGAAGTTTCTGTTTTTTCTCTTCAACGCTCTGTGGAGCTTGACAAAGAAGGGGTGCTGGACAAAAACAATAAGGGAGCCCTGGCAGTTTTGGCTGCTTCTTATTACAATGATGCCTCAGATATTATCGAGGAGCGCAACCCGGAAAATCTCCATGAGGCTGAGGAGTATTATGCCAGGTACCGCGACATAACGGCATTCCTCCAACCCGATTCTTCCTTGGTGTCGAAAGATATTGATATACACCTTGCTATGGCTACAGCCCACCGTAAAATTTACGAATCGAACCGAGAGAAAAATGAAGCGCACTACGAACTCTCCAATGAACAATATTCCAAGGTACTCGATTTAGATCCTGAAAACTGGCCTGCGCTTTATTCAGTAGGGGTGGCGCTCTACAATAAAGGGGCTTACAACCTCGAGCGACTTCCCGAGCTGGAAATTCACGACGTGATCAAAACGGAAGGCGAGAGTATTCGAAGCATCCAATCTGCACTGCCTTTTATGACCCGTGCATACGAGGTGAACCCTGAGCGCATAGAGGGCGTAAAAGGGTTGAAGTATATTCATTTCAATCTGCACGACGAAGAGCAGCACGAGTATTTTAATGAGAAACTCGAAGAGATGGAAAAGAACCTCGATAGTTCGGAGAAGAAAATCAAGAAAAAGTAATGATTGTCCATGATGCCGAGATTTACAATCAGTCGTAAGATCGGCTTCGGCTTCGCCGTTGTACTCCTCACTACGTTTATTCTGTTCATCCTTACGTACGATACCCTCAAAACGGGAAGGTCGACGAATGATCAGATTAACAACGTTTACAACCCGTCCATTTCCGTCCTTGAACAGTTTAAAGGAACGATACTTCGTTCCAGGACCTCAATTACCGCGTGGGCTTTTGTACAATCACGCGAGGATACCAAAGAAAAAAGGGCCTTGGTCAACATGATTCAGGAAGAAATTCCGGCACTCAAGCAGAGCATAGATTCTCTTAGCCGCGACTGGACAGATGGTCAAAGAAGGAAAAAGGAAAAAGTGTACAAAGACCTTGAAGAGCTTTTGTTCCTTTATTCTCAAGTCCAGGAGAATCTTAATACAATGCAGAGCTATGACGACGCACTGAATAGGTTTTTAATGAATGAACTTGCCGAGGAAGACGGGTTGATTTATAATAAGTCCAACGATTTGATCGCCAACTTGAATGACCTGATCTCCGACCACCGAAAGAATAGTATGGCAGACAGTGTCACCATGATTCAATCATTCAATAGGCTGGAAAACTATCTCCAGAACTTGAGCATACTTCTTTTGCTGTTCGGAATTATCATTGCATACTTAACAATAAGAAGTATTGTGAAGCCTGTCAATTTGCTTAAAAACATACTTGTAGAGCTTGGCAAAGGAGTGTTTCCTGAAAAGGCAGTCGTGTCTACAGGAGATGAAATCGGTGAGATGAGTGTGGCACTTGAACAATTGGTGCAGGGATTGAAGCGAACTACTGAATTCTCTCGGGAGGTTGGACAGGGAAATTTTGCTATTGATTACGAGCCTCTTTCTGAGGAAGATGTGCTTGGAAAAGCACTCCTATCCATGCGTGATGACCTGAGAGAAAAAGAAAGGGAACTGGAGCGAAAGGTACAGGAGCGTACAAGTGAGCTCACCCTTGAAAAGAACAAAACGGAAGAACTTCTCGAAGGCATTCGCGCAAGTATACGCTACGCAAAGAAGCTGCAGGAGAGCATTCTTCCTTCAGCCAAATACATCGCTTCTATTTTGCCTGAAAACTTTATTTATTTCAAGCCCAAGGATATAGTGTCGGGCGACTTCTACTTTATCAAAGAAGTTGAGGGCAAGGTCATCTTCGCCGCCGTTGACTGCACCGGCCACGGTGTGCCGGGCGCATTTATGAGCCTTGTAGGGCACAATGCGCTCAACCGCGCTGTAAACGAGAACCCCGACCTCAATCCCGCGGGCATTCTCAAAGACCTGAGCCGCCTTTCGGCAAAAGCCCTGAATCGTACCGTGGATTCTGTCAACAATCGGGACGGAATGGACCTGGCACTTTGCGTGTATGACAAAGACGCAGGGGTACTCGAATATTCAGGTGCATTTAATCCATTGTATATATATCGCCGGGGAAAACTGTTGAGCTACAAACCGGATAAAATTGTAATCGGTGATACCGATTATGAAAGTCTGGATTATACCCGATACCGCATTGAGCTTGAAAAGGACGATATGATTTACACATTCTCTGATGGTTACGTGGATCAGTTTGGCGGTAGCCGGGGCCGTAAATTTATGTATGGTCCCTTTAGGAGTATGCTTCACCGAATACATCAACTGCCCGTAAAAGAGCAACTCAAACAAGTGGAATTAACCATGGATAAATGGAAGAAGACAGGTGGAGGAGATAAAGGCCATGAACAAGTGGACGACATTCTTATTATCGCAGTACGCCACGTTTAAAGTTTTGTGATCGTTCACAAACCTATCAACCCCTGCCCATATACGCGGAGAAGATATTGAAATCGGAAACCGACCTTGGATTCAATAAAAGCACAGGTATGTGAGCCTTGTTCGTGATTATGTTTTGAACGAAATTGCCACCAATGAGGTTGGCAATGCCGGAACCCGGAAGGTTCATAATTGATATTAAATCCACATCCAGTTCTTCCGCGTATTCTAGAATGGCATCATCAAAGTCACCACTGTCTCGGGAACTGATCTTCACTGTGTGAGCGATGCCTTTTTCTTCAAAATAGTTAGAAGCATATTTAATATTTCTATCCAGTTGATTGAATAGAAATTCATCAGTCTCGTGCGGCGAAAGGAGATGAACCCGCGAGCTGAAGTACTTCGCTGCATCCGCTACAAGCGAAAGTTTCTGCTTTGTTTCTTTGTTCAAATCCAGTGGCACCAGGATGTCGTCGTAACCGTTTGGGGCTATTTCCTTTTCCTGAACCACGATGAAAGGCACCCGTGAATGCGATCCGATCTTTAGTGCACCACTGCCAAAAATCCACTGAAATCCACGCAACCCTGACGTGCCCAAAACAACCATGGCCGCATCAATTTCCAACGCTAGGTCTGCGATATCATCTTTGATTGAACCGATGCGGAGCACTGTTTCGAGTTTAAAATCATAGCGCTTTTTTGTCGCAGCTTTGAGCTCCTTCATTTTTTTACGGCCCTCTTCAACATCATCGCGGTCTTCCACAATGTGAACGGCGTATACATCGGTCTGGGCAGCTTTAGCCAGATGAATGGCATGGTTTATCGCAGTGTCTGCTACTTTGGTAAAATCGGTCGGTACGAGAATAGGTTTTTTCATTGGGTGCGGTTTTTCGAGTAGGATGGAAGCAAAGATAAAGGAAATTCGCTTTTCGGGACTTTTGTATAATGCCCCGCAGCGGACCTAAAAAAACGGGGATGTCGCATCGACATCCCCGTGTAGAATTCAATTGAATTTGCATTAGCGCACAACCTGAATTTTATGAGAGAATCGGTCCTGACCTACATTTACATCCAGGATGTAGAATCCGGCAGGGAGGCTACTCACGTCCATCATGGTTTCGTTGTAACCCACACCTCCCCCGAGGTCTACAGTTTGTACTAACTGCCCCGCCACATTCAATATATTGATGTAGACACGTTCGTTTACGGTAACGTCCATGGTCACATTTAACGCCGTCGTTGAAGGATTAGGGAACGCGCTGAAGCTACCCACAGAACTGATGTCTTCAACACTCAGGAATGTAGGTTGCAGCACTGCATCGATAATGTGTACCACACCATTTACTCCCACCAGGTTGGTAAGAATCACTTCAGCATCATCAATGAATATCCCGTCTATCGAAATGGTCACTACCAGATTTTCTTCGAATAGTGTCTGAATTGTTTGTCCGTCCTCCAGATCAGTTGACAGCAAAATCTCATCGGTGACGTGGTGCAACAGTACGTTGGCCAAATCGCCATCAGGATCCGCAAGCAGGTCGGCCAACAGCCCTTCAGGGAGCAAGTCGAAGGCTTCATCTGTAGGTGCGAATAAGGTGTAAGCACCAGGAGAAGAAAGTGTTTCATCAAGTGAGGCAGCCTCTAAAGCAGCCTGAAGCGTAATGTGGGTCGGACTTTCGGAAACGATGTCGAAAATCGTCGTTGCGTCGGGAATCAGCACCGCGTCGATCACGTGTACCACTCCGTTGGAAGCTTCGATATCGGCGAGGATTACCTGAGCGCCGTTGATGAACACGTCTTCACCTTCAATGGTCACGGTGATGTTTTGCTCTGCGAGGGTCTCGATCACCTGTTCGTCGGAAAGGTCGCCTGCAAAGGCCAAGCACCTGAGTCAGCACACCTTCGGGGTCTGTGAGCAGTGCATTCACCAGGTTTTCCGGAAGGGCATCAAAAGCCTCATCGGTGGGGGCGAAGAGGGTAAACTCTCCCTCACCGCTTAGTGTTCCGTCGAGTTCTGCAGCCACGAGGGCCGCTTCGAGTGTGTTGTGGATGTCGCTGTCCTGGACAATCTCAAAGATCGTGGGCAGTTCCTCCACTTCGGGCACAAGCACGGCGTCAATGACGTGTACCACACCGTTGATGGTCACGATGTCGGCTAAGGTCACCTGGGCGCCGTTGATAAACACGTCACCCGCGTCTATGCTTACTGTTACGGTCTCACCGGAAAGTGTTGTGATTACCTGCTCATCTTCCAGATCGCCTGAGAGGGCAATACCGTCCACGACGTGGTAGAGCAGGATGTCTGTCAGAGCGCCGTCGGGATCAGCGAGCAGGTCATCGAGGAGTCCATCGGGCAGATTGTCGAAAGCTGCGTCTGTAGGGGCAAAGAGCGTAAATGCTCCCGGTCCCGACAGGGTGCCATCAAGTGAAGCTGCCAGCAAGGCCGCTTCGAGTGTGTTATGGTCTTCACTTGCTTCCACCACATCAAAAATGGTGGTTGCGTCGGGGATCAGCACCGCGTCGATCACGTGTACCACTCCGTTGGAAGCTTCGATATCGGCCAGGATTACCTGAGCGCCGTTGATGAACACGTCTTCACCTTCAATGGTCACGGTGATGTTTTGCTCGGCAAGGGTCTCGATCACCTGTTCGTCGGAAAGGTCGCCTGCAAAGGCCACCGATCCTACTACGTGGTGGAGGAGCACCTGAGTCAGCACACCTTCGGGGTCTGTGAGCAGTGCATTCACCAGGTTTTCCGGAAGGGCATCAAAAGCCTCATCGGTGGGGGCGAAGAGGGTAAACTCTCCCTCACCGCTTAGTGTT
>JAIVHQ010000172.1 GCA_020200995.1 Flavobacteriales bacterium | reverse complement strand
ATACTACAGCTGTGTTTGCATCTATAGAAGTCACTGTGCCTTCGTGAACGGAGCCCTCTCCGAAAATGCTTTCGAAGACATCCCATGGATTTTCTTCGAGTTGCTTGTGCCCAAGGCTCAGGCGGCGGTTCTCCTGATCGAGTTCGAGTACCACCACTTCCATTTCGTCACCGATGTTGCAAAATTCTGAAGGGTGCTTCACTTTCTTGCTCCAGCTCAGGTCTGAAATGTGCACGAGGCCGTCTACACCTTCTTCCAGTTCTACGAATACACCGAAGTTGGTGAAGTTGCGAATGGTCGATTTGTGCTTGCTGCCCACGGGGTATTTCTCTCCAATATTGGCCCATGGATCCGGCATAAGTTGCTTAATACCGAGCGACATCTTGCGCTCTTCGCGGTCGATGGTCAATACCACAGTCTCTACTTCGTCGCCAACCTTCAGGAAGTCCTGTGCGCTGCGCAGGTGCTGCGACCATGACATTTCGCTCACGTGTACGAGTCCTTCCACGCCGGGGGCAATTTCCACGAAAGCGCCGTAGTCGGCCATAACCACTACTTTTCCTTTCACTTTGCTGCCTACTTCGATGTCGTCGCCGAGGGTTTCCCACGGGTGCGAGCTGAGTTGTTTCAGACCGAGCGCGATGCGCTTCTTGTCGTCGTCGAAGTCGAGGATTACCACGTTGATCTTCTGGTCGAGTTCCACCACCTCTTCGGGGTGGTTGATGCGTCCCCAGCTCAGGTCGGTAATGTGTACGAGTCCGTCCACACCGCCCAGGTCAATGAATACACCGTATGAAGTGATGTTCTTCACGGTACCTTCCAATACCTGTCCTTTTTCGAGTCCGCCGATGATCTGCTTTTTCTGCTCTTCGAGCTCAGCTTCGATCAGCGCTTTGTGCGATACCACCACGTTTTTGAACTCCTGGTTGATTTTCACAACTTTGAATTCCATGTTTTTGCCTACGTACATGTCGTAGTCGCGGATGGGCTTCACATCGATTTGCGATCCGGGTAGGAATGCCTCCAAACCGAATACGTCGGCGATGAGACCACCCTTGGTGCGGCACTTAATGTGGCCGGTGATGATTTCGTTCATCAATCACCGAACCTTTCACCACTTCACCTTCCTGAATAGCGTTCAGCGTATCGTCGTAGCGATTGTCCAGCTTTTTGCGTTCTTCGGTGGTATAGCGATCCTGGTCTTTTTCAAATTTTTCCCAGTCGAAGTTTTCGAGATCGTACTCGGGTCCCTGACCAAACAGGTCCGGGTCTTCTTCGTCCTCATCGTCATCGCTGTCGTCAGACTGCGTTGATTTGGGAGTTTCCGATTTCTCAGCTTTCTCAGCTTTCGCGGCGGGAGCTTTTGCTTCGGCTGCTTCTTCTTCTGGTTTTTCTTCCTTCTCTGTTTCTTTGGCGTCTGCCTTTTCAGCTTTCACTTCTTCAGATTTGGATTCCGCCTTCTCAGCTTTGGGAGCTGTTTCTTCGGGCTTTTCTTCCTTCTCCGCTTTTTTTGCTTCGGGCTTCTCAGCTTTCACATCATCGGTTTCGGGAGTTTCTGATGCCTTGTCTTCAGCTTTGGGAGCTGTTTCTTCAGCCTTTTGCTGCGTTTCTGCTGCTTTTTGATCGTCTGTGGTCTCTTCAGAGACCTTTTTGTCTTCGTTTGCCATTAAGGCTTAATGTTTGTATCTCGGATTGTTACGGCATTTCCGAGAGGGTTTTGTTTGGGCCGCCGCAGGGCCCTTCTCCATAAGGGGCGCAAAGGTAATGATTTCGAATCAAAAAAACACAAGCATTTTGCCGTGTGAATGTTCGGGGCTTCTCTCTGGTATAAATGCAATGCACAATACACCGGATTACCCCCCGGGTTGGTGTGGTTTTCCGCCTTTCGGCAAAAGGGGTTTCAACAAAAAACTACCTTTGCCGTTAATCCGACTAAAGGCCCGCCATGAAGCAATTTGAAGTCCCCGTGTACTACCGCTCCCCGATCATCGGGAAGGTAAAAGATACCCGAAAAATAACAGATCCGCGCAAAAAGGATTTCACCCCTACGGTGCTCGACTTCGGACCCGTGCAGTTTCTCATTCCCCGCCACTTCGGGTTTTGCTACGGGGTGGAGAATGCCATTGAGATATCCTACCGCGCACTTGAAGAAAACCCTGGAAAGCGCATCTTCCTCCTCAGCCAGATGATACACAACCCCGAGGTAAACGCGGATTTGCGTCAGCGCGGCATCCGTTTTATTATGGACACCGAGGGGAATCAATTTACAGAATGGGACGAGCTCACACCCGATGATATCGTCGTGATCCCCGCCTTTGGAACCACCGTCGAGATTCAGCGCCTGCTCGAGGCTAAGGGCATCGAAACACAAAAGTACAATACCACCTGCCCCTTTGTAGAAAAGGTGTGGAAGCGATCAGCCAAGCTCGGCGAAGACGACTTTTCAGTAATCATCCACGGCAAGCACAAGCACGAAGAGACACGGGCCACTTTCTCTCACAGTTACCAGGGCGCCCCTTCAGTGGTCATTAAGGACATGGAGGAAGCCAAGGTGCTCGCGGATGTGATCCGAGGGTCCATATCACATGCCGATTTCTACAAAATTTTTGAAGGTAAGTACAGCGAGGGATTTGATCCGGTGCACGACCTCGAGCGGGTGGGGGTGGTGAATCAAACCACCATGCTTGCCGGCGAGACCCAGGCCATCGCGGACTTTTTTAAAAATGTTATGGAAGAGGTGCACGGCACTGCCGATCTCAAAAACAGGTACGCCGACACCCGTGACACCCTCTGCTACGCCACTAACGATAACCAGCAAGCCACCTATGGAGTGCTCGAGGAGCCGGCCGATCTGGCCCTCGTCATCGGCGGGTACAACAGTTCCAACACCTCTCACATCGCCGAGCTTTGCGAGGAAAAACTACCCACTTACTTTATTCAAAACGAATTGGAGATAACAGGGCCGTCCCTCATTCGCCACTTCAACTATCCGAAGCAGAAAATGGAAGAGACCCGCGACTGGCTCACCCTTCCGGGAAAAAGTGATTCACCCCTGCGCATCGTCCTCACCAGCGGTGCTTCCTGCCCCGATGCCACGGTAGATCGCGTGATGCAAAAAGTGCTTTCTTATTTTGAAGAGGTGCGCTCTCCCGAAGAAGTTTTGGAAGATTGCCTCGGGAAGGAGGATTGAGCATTTTTTCTTGGTGATTGTAATTGACGGCTCCAAATTCACCACAATCGTTAGCTCTGCTGCTGGTATTCTGAAGTTTTTTGAAATCACATGTTGATGTATCAACAAATTCGTCACGTCGAGTGCCGAAGCGAAGCGGAGGTGTATCGAGACGATATTACTCCAAAATCTCTATTTAAAATTGTTCTCGATACACCGCGCGAAAATGCGCGGCACTCTAACTGACGGGCTCCTTAGAAC
>JAIVHQ010000171.1 GCA_020200995.1 Flavobacteriales bacterium | reverse complement strand
GGCAATGGCGATGCGTCCGACAAAGCGCGAAAATGGCGATAAATGCCCTCCTGCGAGGGTTTGTTGTAAAACGGGCTGACCGATAGAAATGCCGTGGCTTTTTTCGGATCGAAAGCGGCCATGCGCTCTGCCACCGCCTTGGTATTATTACCGCCAATACCAAACACGATCGGCAACTTGTTCGCATTGATCTCAATCACAAAATCGAGGATGGTGGCCTGTTCCTCAAAGTCGAGGGTAACTGCTTCGCCCGTGGTGCCCATCACCACGAGGTAGTCTGCGCCTTTGTGCAAGTGCTTGATCAGCCTTTCCAAGCCGGCGTAGTCCACGCGACCGTTTTCCGAAAAAGGGGTGACCATGGCCACTCCGCAGCCTTTAAGCTCTTGCTTCATTGTTGTCGATAATGTTGAGGTAGTGATTCACTTGTTTGGCATATTCATCGAAGGTAGCATGCTCGCCCGCTTTGATCATCATGTCGTAGAGATATGCGCGCTCTTCACTGTAATATCCCACTTTAAAGCGGGCCTTGCAGCGCTGAACCAAATACTGCAGTGAAAGGGAGGGTTCTTTTTCTAAATCGATGAGAATATCAAAATCGCGGTCGGTAAATTTGGCGGCCTGTTCACAATTCGGCTCGCTGAAGAGGTCTGTCTCCTTTGTGGTAAAAAAATCGTAGCGAAGGCGGTGCAAATGGTAGTGCGGTACCTGCCTGTCGTCTTCGATGTAGGCCATGGCGAGCACTTCGGGAATGCCCTGCTCGGCTTTCAGGTACTTAACATATTGCTTTACGAGGATGAAAAAACCCTCGCCCTTCTCGCGGTACACCAGGGCCACACTTCTCGCCCTGCCAAAGTTTGCCACCTTGGGCCGCACCCGCACATCTGCCCGCGCCTTGAGGCGGCGTTCAGACCATGTTCTCAGAAGCTTCCTGATCAGGTTCATTCTTTTTCAATCATGCGGATAAATTCGTCCTCGGAGATGATTTTTACGCCGAGGCTTTCCGCCTTTTTCAATTTGGCAGGGCCCATTTTTTCGCCCGCCACAAGGTAATCAGTGCTCCCCGAAACGCCGCTCACCACTTTTCCGCCTTCCTTGTCGATCAATGATTTGAGCTCGTCGCGCGACATGGTATTGAATACACCGCTCACCACCATGGAGAGGCCTTCCAGTGCATTTCCCGTGCGGGAATCACCTTGCTTATCCACGACAAATTTAAGCCCTTTGTTTTGCAATGCCGCAATCAGTTCTCGGTTTTGGCTTTCGCCGAAAAAGGCAACCACCGATTCGGCAATGCGGGTTCCGATTTCATCGACCTCCACCAGGGCTTCTTCACTCGCTTCGGCGAGGGCCTCAATGTTTTCAAAACTCCGCGCCAACTTTTTGGCCACTGTCTCGCCTACATAGCGGATGCCGAGGGCGAATAGTACGCGCTCGAACGGCACTTCTTTTGAAGCCTCCAATCCGTCGAGGAGATTCTGAGCCGACTTCTCGGCCATGCGCTCCAGCGGTAGGAGCTGATCCATATCGAGGGTGTAGAGATCTGCGACGTTGTTCACGAGCCCGGCCTCAAACAATTGCCCGACCGTTTCCGCCCCCAGGCCGTCGATGTTCATGGCCTTTCGGGAAATGAAATGCTCAATACGCCCTTTGATCTGCGGCGGGCAGCCGGCCGCATTGGGGCAGTAGTGGAGGGCCTCGCCTTCTTGACGCACCAATTCCGTTCCGCACTCCGGACATGTTTCTGCATAGGCAAAAGTCGGTGCGTGGGCGTCTCTTTGCGTAAAATCGACCCCGATTATTTTGGGGATGATCTCGCCGCCTTTTTCCACAAAAACGGTGTCGCCCTCGCGGATGTCGAGGCGTTCTATTTGGTCGGCGTTGTGAAGGGAAGCCCGCTTCACCGTGGTGCCTGCGAGGAGTACGGGCTCCAGATTGGCCACGGGTGTAACAGCCCCGGTGCGCCCTACCTGAAAGGTGATTTCGCGAAGCACGGTGGCCTCCTGCTCAGCTTTGAATTTATAAGAGGTAGCCCACCGTGGCGATTTTGCTGTAAAGCCCAAGTTCTTCTGTGCGTCGTATCCATCCACTTTGATCACCACCCCGTCGATTTCGAAGGGGAGTTTACGCCGCTCGGCATCCCAATGGGTGATGAACTTTTCAATCCCCTCCACCGAATCGCACCGTTCGATGTACCGCTTTCCCGGATCGGGGACTTTGAAGCCCCAGGCAGCCGCAGCCGCCACGTTGTCGAAGTGGCTTTCGGCGGGCAGGTTTTTGCCGTAAAGGCCGTAAAGCATGCAGTCGAGCCTGCGCGAAGCCACTACAGCCGAATCCTGCAACTTCAAGGTGCCCGAAGCAGTGTTCCGGG
>JAIVHQ010000239.1 GCA_020200995.1 Flavobacteriales bacterium | reverse complement strand
CCGCCGCTGCCGCCGTTGCTCCAAATGTAGTCGCTGAATCCCGCAGGACCTGCCATTCGTGCTATTTGGCCCGGACACAGGGCAGAGCCTCCGCGAAATTGACCCAACACTGCCGTGGTAGTTCCGCCGTTGATAGAAGCTGTGATCTGGGCGCCGTTCTGAAGCGACACCATCACTACGGGAATGGTAACCGACGAACCATCGGTACCACCGTCCACTTCTATAGGAGGCGCATCGGTGTTGTTGACCAATACCACGCCAATGGCACCTGCGTTTTGGGCATTGAGTGCTTTGAGTCCGAACTGGCAATCACCGCGGTAAATAAGTGCAATTTTTCCTTCGAGGTCCACCACAGCCGGTCCGCACAGCAAGCTGTCTCCCGCACTTGCATCGCGGGCAATGGCGACTTCAGCTTCCACGTGCAAAGTGGAAAGGGGTGGGATAGACCAGTTATTGCCCGCCTCCGCAAAATTGAACCAGCCACTGTTCGTGGCAGGTTCGAGGATGGTAAAGGTGATGTCATTGCCGGACACGATCTCAGGATCGGGAGGCGTGGGCAGTACTGTGATCTCAATTTCTGCTTCGTTCGGGCAACCGGCCTCATTGCCTGAAACGATATAAGTTACGGTACTGATGGGGCTGGCCTCAACGACAAATCCGGATGCCGAAGATAGTCCAACGGCGGGGCTCCACGTTAAATTGTCGGGTCCCGTTGCGGTCAAAGTGGCCGTTTCGCCTACACAAATTTCATTGACATCCGATACCACGGTAATCTCGGGTGCATCGCTTGCGGTGATATATTGTTCCAATACGATTTCGTCAGATCCGAATTCATTGCTCACAGTGAGGCTGACAGAATAAGTACCGGGGGTTTCATACACCACCTCGGGCGATGGGGATGTGCTTGTGGCAGGAGTACCTCCCTCAAATGTCCAGCTGTATGAAGTAGGTACATTGAGGCTTTGGTCAGTAAACTGGACAGGAGCATTCGTGCAAACCCCGAAGGAGTTGGCAGTCAGCGATACGATGGGAGGGGCATCGGGAGGTGTACAGTTTCCCGACAGTCGTACATTGTCAATGTAGATGTTGTTTCCTCCTGCATTGTATGATTCGAATTTCACGCGAACATCGGACTCGCCGTCGTAGTCACTCAAGTCTACTGTCAGGCAGCCGATACCTACTTCACTTCCGAAGCACCAGTCGTTGCCATTGGTCGGCACAAAATTTTGATTAAGCAGTGTGCCTGTAGCGAATGAGCCCTGACCGTTTTCGGCAATGGCCAGAAGGCGGTCGGGAAAGGTATCGCCCCCGTCCGTGGAGATGTATACAACGAGGGAATCGCGAATGTCAGGCACCCTTCTTCGGTGGGCGTGTTGAAATTTGAGTTCGATATTGGTGTGGCCTTCAAAGCTGATGGGCGGAGATATAAGTCCGTCTCGCGCACCTGTCGTGGTGTGGTTGAAGAGATTGATTCCCGCAGCCTGTGAGCCCGAGATGGTGCCGCCCACTTCAGAGATTTCCCATGATACCGGGCCCGTGGCAGGCGTCATTGTCCAACCCGCAGTCGACAAATCCTCAGCCTCAAAACCTTCTTCAAAAAATAAATCCGTGCCGTTCGATGACACTTCGACAAAGGCTGAAAAGGTTTGAACGTCTTCACCAAAATCGTTTGAAGTAGCAATGGTGACATCGTAAAATCCAGTTTCGCTGAAGACAACCACAGGATTTTGTTCGTTGGATGTTTCGGGGCTACCTCCGGGAAAAGTCCACTGATAGCTGGTGGCCAATCCTCCTGTGGAGCTTCCTGAAAATTGAACTGCAGAACCCGGGCAAATTACAGGATTGGACGCAGTTATATTTCCCACGGGTGGAGCATTCACAAGGGCTTGCGCGCAAAGAACCGCTTCGTAGGCATTGATCCGACCGCTGCCGAGTTGGCCTATAAAGGCTCCATTGGCATTGTCGATATTGTCGGCAGAGTTGAGTATGCAATCCTGTACTTGCTGCTGCGTGAATTCCGGGTTAAGGGAGAGCAAGAGCCCCGCCAAACCCGCTACCATAGGCGATGCCATACTTGTTCCCGAAATGGCGTTGTATGACGGCTGAAAGTTGTTGTGATATGTGCTTAAAATCGCTGTGCCCGGCGCCGAGACGTCAATCCATTCTCCGAAATTGGAGAAGCCGCTTTTCGAGTCATTGGCAGTGGTGCTCGATACACTGATCACATTGTCGTAGCCTGCGGGGTAAAATACACTTGACACATTGTCATTGCCCGATGCTGCCACATTCACACAGCCCGCTTCGAAAGCGTAGTTGATGATGTTCTGCGCAGTTTCGCTTGCACCACCTCCACCCCACGACATGTTAATGACATCCGCACCATTGTCGGCGGCCCACACCACGCCCGCATAAGCATCGGAGATGGTCGTCGGCGAGTTTGAACTTTTAACGGGTATTATTTTAATGTTAAAACCTATGGAAGACACCCCAATGCCATTGTCGGTAGCCGCGCCCACAATTCCCGCGACGTGGGTTCCGTGGGTCATGCCGGGTTCGTTGGGCATGGGGTCATCATCGTCAGAAGCCACATCATATCCCGGCACAAGGTTCGGAATAAGGTCAGGATGCGTCACCAAAACAGCATCATCGACGATGGCTACTTTGATATCGGTGTTTCCCGTGGTGATGTCCCAGGCTTCCTGGGCATTGATACGCCACAATCCGTATTGATTGCCGGCCCCCGATTCGGGGCCCAGGTCATCGGGGGTAAGGGTGGGGCGCACCACAGGTACTCGCTCGGCATAGTTTATATCCGAAAGGGCCTCGAGTGCATTCGCGAAGGCTTCTTCAGCACCTTCTTCCGAAAACAGCAGGTGATAGACTTCGCTAATCTCTAATGTCCTGGCGAAATAATATGGCTTTCGCACTTCATACAGCCCGAATTCTTCGGCCATGGCGCTTCCTGTAATTTCAAGAAAGCTGCCCATCTCAACAGACTTCTTCTCGGACTGAATCGTGGAAGCAGCAACGGGATTAATCTGCACCCACAGCTCGCCGGAATAGTAATCGCCCGTTTGAGCCTGGGTGGAATCGATAAAGAATACAGTGGTAAAAAGTAGGGAGGTGATCAGGGAAAGCAGGTCAATCTTTTTCAAATCTTCTGTTTTAAGTTGGGATACATATTGTTTAACAGACTCCTGTCTATTCGGTTCATTGTGCCGACTGCAGGTTCGACAGGAAGAAAGTGCAAGAAAAGGCTTTTTCAGCACATTTATGGAGCTCAGTCCTGCCCACTCTTGGATTGTTAAAGTTAACGATATTGATCAAAATATTTATGTTTCGATAGTCTTGGGATAATACAGAGTCCCTTTGTTAACTCTCGTTGACAATTTTACGACCTAAATCTGTTTCAATTTCCAGGGTGAGATTGTTGCGTTGTTGGATGAAATCACGGGACTCCTGAGAGTCGGGATAAAACAAGTGATGGTCGTTCATCCGACGCAGCTTTGTAATTTTTTGCAAAAGGGATTTGCAGGAAGGATCAATAAGGGTTTCGAGAAGTCGCTCGCGCAGCATTTCCATGCCGGCCTCATTGAGGTGAATCATATCGTCGTGGCGGTAGAACCTGTAATCGCGAAGTTCATCGATCACATATTCGTAAACGGGCAGGTATACCGCATTGTCGAAAGCACCGCAGAGCATTTCGCAGAGCCGAATCAACCTGGCTTTGGAACGGGCATTGGTCACGGCGCCGTGGCGAAGGTGCCTGACGGGTGATACGGTGAAGCAAATTTTCACCCCCGGATTTACGGCCCTGAGTTCGGTGAGGGCAGCATTCATCGCATCGAAGAAAAAGGCTTCGTCAGGCATGTCCTGCTCGAAAAGATCGGCCGGCAGTTTGTGGCAATTGTTGACCACAGCTCCGTCTTTTTTTCGCTTGAAAACCACGGCCGTTCCGAAAGTGATGAATACCACATCGGCTGCCCTCAGAGATTTATTGCGGCTGATGAGGGCTGCGTTTAACATTTCAGCTGTTTTCTCAGCTGTAGTGCCTGAAAATCGGCTGTGGTAATCACTGTGCACATAGCGGCCTTGCGAAATCTCCGTTTCTTCAGGAGCCACGGTTTTCCCCGAAAGGGCACCCAAAATGTGAGATGCAATGGACTGGGGATTATAAGCGATGCCCGTGGTATTGACTTCGGCTTTAAATTGAAGCCCGCGAAGCCAGCGCCCGATGTTTTCAGAAAAACAGCTGCCCGCCAGGTCATAATGCCCGCTGAAATTCAGCATCGGGTGGAAGTCGGGAAAAGATATTTCCGTCGTGAGTTTCACGGCGGAAATATCGGATTTTTCAGAAGAACTTGCGTGACGAGGTTCAGCGGCCGATGTACCTGAACTTAAACTTTGAATGGTAGATGCCTTCGTGCTCACAGTTGTTGATCACTGTGCTTTCGAGCTTGATGCGAACATACTCCCCGAGTTTTTCGTCGGAGGAATTCATCTCGAGGACGGTGATTTTGCCATCACTTGAAATGCTGTATTCTACTACCACGAATCCCTCGAGGTGGGTCTTCTTTCCGAAATCGGGGTAGGGCATGCTCTTCTTGATTTCCTCAGGTGCGTGATAGGTTTTAGGAGCCATTGATGCAGTGGCAAAAGTGGTGGAAATGACTGCTGCCAAAATCAGGATTGCTTTCAGGGTTTTCATGTCTTTGTTGTTTTAAGGTTGGGTTTATAGATTTGAGTTTTCGACGTCGGTTGGAGCTTGTTTTGCTCGTTCTTTGTTAGTGGGACGCCTTAGCAGTCAGGAATGTTACAAAAGTTAACGGACGGCGGGTCCGAAAAAGCAGCCAATGGACTACCTTTGACCGCACATCCTGAAATTTTACCTTTCGACGTGGAAAATCAGCCGATTTTAAAGTCTTCCCAATTAAAATATTCTTATCCCGGACAGCCCGAAATCAGCTTTCCCGATTTCGTTTGTGACCGGGGCGGGCATTTATTGATTACAGGAAATTCGGGAACGGGTAAGACCACACTCCTTCATTTACTCAGTGGATTGCTCAGGGTGCAGAAAGGCGACGTGGAAATTGCCGGCAAAAACCTCAAGGATTTTTCTCAGGCCGAACTGGACAGGTTTCGCGGCCGACACGTGGGGCTGGTATTCCAACAGCCGCGTTTTATTTCTTCTCTTTCGGTGATCGACAATATTGGCGCAGCGCAGTATTTCGGGGCCGGCAAGAGCGACCGCAGTGCTGCACTCGGGCTCCTCGAGTCGCTGGGAATTGCCGATAAGGCAAGTAAGCCAACGGGTGAGCTCAGCGGTGGTGAGCGTCAGCGGCTGGCCATTGCACGCGCTCTGGCCGCAAAGCCCGCAGTGGTAATGGCCGATGAGCCGACCTCGAGCCTGGACGATGAAAATGCCGAACTCGTGTACAACCTGCTGGCCAGGGAGAGTTCCGATTACAATGCAGCTCTCGTGGTGGTGAGCCACGACGGTCGATTGAAAGAGAAATTTCAAAACAGGGTAGAGCTATGAACACGTTGAAAATTAGTTTTTACAACGTTTTGAGAAAGCCACTGAGTGCTTTGCTCACCATTGTGATGCTCGTACTCGGCACGGCCCTCGTTTCGGTGCTGCTTCAGGTGGGAACCTCGCTCGACGAGGGCTTTCGGAAAAACATCAAAGGCATCGACATGGTGGTGGGCGCCAAGGGCAGCCCGCTGGGGTTGATCCTCTCCGCAGTGTATCAGATCGACAACCCCACGGGCAATATCAGCCGCCGCGAAGCGCAGGAGCTGTCGCGCCATCGCCTCATAGAAAACACCATTGAACTATCCTTCGGCGACAGCTACAAGGGCCGCCGCATTGTAGGAACCTCTCACGACTATCCCGCCCTGTATGAAATGGAACTCAGCGAAGGACGGCTCTGGGAGGAGACTTTCGAAGCCACGTTAGGGGCGCAGGTAGCCAATGAATTCGGTTTGAAAGTCGGTGATACTTTCTTCAGCGCCCACGGCTCCGATGTGGAGGCCGAGCTTCACGATGACCATCCTTTTACCGTAACGGGTATTTTCGAGCCATCGGGAACTGTCATCGACAGGCTTTTGCTCACCGACCAGCGAAGCGTGTGGGAGCTCCACCCACCCGCCCCGGGCGACACCCTCGTTGAGCATAACCGCGAAATAACTGCGATGCTTGTGATGTTCAAGAACAAAATGGGAATCCTGACCCTGCCGCGCTATGTCAATAAAGAAACCTCAATGCAAGCAGCCCTGCCTGCCATTGAAATCAACCGCCTTTTCGAGCTTTTCGGTTTGGGAATCGCAGCCCTCCGTGTGGTGGCCATAGTGATTATGGTGCTGGGCGGCATTAGTATTTTCGTTTCTATGCTCAATGCCCTCAAGGAGCGCGCTTACGAAATGGCGATCATTCGGTCGATGGGAGCGATGCGCAGGCAGGTGTTCGGGATGATCATTACCGAAGCGGTGATTCTCGGTATCATCGGTTATATTTTTGGAATGCTGCTCGCCCACGCAGGGCTGTACACCCTCTCGCAGACAGCGGGCGACGAGTTTGGCATAGCAATTGACCCTTGGCACATCATGACTGAGGAGCTTTGGCTGTCGGGGGGTATCGTATTACTTTGTATCATTGCCGCCATCGTACCTGCGGTCAAAACGGTTCGAATGGATGTTTCTAAAGTATTATCATCTTATGCGCAGTAAACTGCTTTTCATTGTTGTAGCCATGTTTTTGGCTTTTGGTGCCCACGCTCAAAAAGAAGTGAGCTGGACCAACCTGATGGACATCTCCTTCAAGGACATTTACCTCGAAGGGGAAGACATGTATGTTTATTTTCCCGTTTTCGGGCAAAAGCAGCGGGAGCTCGACGGAAATACAGTGAAAGTTTCGGGATACATCATTCCGATAGATGTGGAACTGAACCAATACGTGCTGTCGGCTTTTCCTTTTAGCGCGTGTTTCTTCTGTGGCGCTGCAGGCCCCGAGTCAGTGATGGCGATCTATTTTCAATCGGGCGGAAAGACTTATAAAACCGATCAAAGGGTCACTCTCACGGGAACCCTTAGGCTCAACGAAACGGATGTGGACGAACTCGTTTACATTCTCGACGACGCCCGGGAGTAACTTTTTTGCCGAAAGGCGACCCTTCCCAATCACAGCAGGTATTGTACGAGGTATACCCACGCAATCACGACGGCGGGCCCCGAAATCCCGATAATGATACCGGTATTTCGAAAATCCGACTGCTCGAGCATTCCCGTAGCGTAAGCCAGGGCATTGGGCGGCGTGCTCACAGGCAGAAAAAGCGCGGTACTCGCTGAGAGAGCGATAGCGACGGCTGCGAACTCGGCGTTTTCCGGAAGGAGGAGAATGGCCAGGGGGACGATGATGGTACTCGCAGCGGTATTGCTCATCACATTGCTGAGCACCATGGTGACGAAGCACAAGATGGCGATCATGGGTATGAGCGGCAGGTCGACCCCCTCGATGGTCGACACAAATCTTTCGGCAAGCCCCGTCTCCTGAAGCGACAGCCCTAGGGCCAAACCTCCCGATACCAGCATGAGGGTGTCCCAGGGCATGCGCTGCAAATCCTGCGCATTGATGACTCCCGAAACCGTGAGCGAAACCAAAGGGATGGCGGCAATGGCTGAAACGGGAAAACCGTGCAGGGGCGTGGTGATCCACAAGCCGACCGTGAGAAGGAGGGTGACCACTGAAATTCTCCTGGCCGCTTTTCCCGTGCCGGCATCCTCGGTCTCTTCCTTAACGGAAGGTGAGAGTTCTATTTTTTTGCGGTCTGTTTTGAAGGCAAATAGCAGGAAGCGCCAGGTGAGAAAGGTTAAAAGAACTGCAGGAACGATTCCGTAAATCATCCACATACCGAAGCTCACATCGCCGCCGGTGGTGTTGAGTGCGCCCACGGCTATGGCATTCGACGGGGTACCGATGATGGTGCCCATGCCGCCTACAGCTGCGGCTGTGGGCACGCCGAGGAGTATGGCTTTTGAAAAGGGCTCTTCCTTACCGAGGTTGCGACAGAGGGGTACCACCGTGGCGAGAATCATAGCCGTAGTGGCGGTGTTGCTCATGATCATCGAACCAATGAGGCTGAGCGTCATGAGGCCCAGAAGCACCATGGGCGGCCTTGCGCTGATGGTGGAAAGCACGCGGCGCAAAATGGCCGTGTCGAGCCTGGACTTCTTGAGGCTTTCGGCCAAAAAGAAGCCTCCCAGAAGTAGCCATATCACCGGGCTCGACCACGTATTGACGTACTTGCTCACGTCCATGGGCTCCGAATCCATAACGGGGCTGCCGAGGAAGTAGACCAGGTAAACCAAAATCAGGATCCCGACTGCGAAAGGGGGGATGGCTTCCGTGAACCACAGTCCGATGGCGAAAAACAGGAGAAAGAAAACGTAGACCTGATTTTGAGTCAGGTCGTCAGGAGCAAATAGCCAAGTGATTAGGAGGCACAACCCAAGCACTCCCGTGAATGAACTCAGGCGTGCAAGAAAGGGTTGGAAAACTTTTCCGAGAAGAAACTGCGCATACCGCCTCGAATCTGCCATGGGTCACTAAATCTTCAGGAGCGATCGATACTAAATTACTTTCCCCGTAAAATTACTGATTTGTAGTTTTTTGCAAGGCGGGTACTTTCACTTTAAGTTTTCTTTTCTTCACCTTGCTGTTAAACCACTGGTCGAAGGGAATAATTTCGAATGAAAGAGGCTCCCATCGAAGATCATCCTCGGGGCT
>JAIVHQ010000384.1 GCA_020200995.1 Flavobacteriales bacterium | reverse complement strand
GGGGCGATGATGCCTCCGGGGCACATGCAAAACGAATAAACGCCCCGCCCCTCGGCCTGATGCACGAGGCTGTATGACGCCGCAGGCAAGTAAGGTCCGCGGTCGGTCGAGCAGCGGTACTGAATCTTGTCGATGATGGCCTGCGGATGCTCCACCCGCACGCCGAGGGCAAAAGGCTTGGCTTCTATCTGCAGCTTTCTGTTGTGAAGCAGGTAGAAAATATCGCGCGCCGAATGGCCCGTGGCCAGAATCAGGTCGGTGCAGGCGATGGTTTCATTGCCGTTCACCGTCGCCGAGACCAGCTTTCCGTCTTTCACCTCGAGGTCGGTGAGCTTGGTATCGAAGCGCACCTCGCCTCCGCAGTCCAGGATGTGGCCGCGGATGGCTTCGATGAGTTTGGGCAGCTTGTTGGTGCCGATGTGGGGGTGCGCATCGACCAGGATATCGCCCGGGGCGCCGAAGGCCGTCAGGTGGCGCAGCACATCGTCCACGCTGCCGCGCTTCTTGGAGCGGGTGTAGAGCTTTCCGTCGCTGTAGGTGCCGGCCCCTCCCTCACCGAAGCAGTAGTTCGATTCGGGATTCACAAGGTGCTCCTTGTTGATCGCTGCGAGGTCGCGGCGGCGCGTGCGCACGTCTTTTCCGCGCTCCAGGATTACGGGCTTCAGGCCAAGGGCGATGAGGCGAAGCGCGGCAAAAAGTCCGCAGGGCCCCGAGCCGACGATCAGCACCTCACGGGCGCTCGACACATCCTGCGCGGGCACTTCAAAAGGCGGAATGCTAAAAGCATCGCGGCCTATTTCGCACCGCAGCCGCACCGAGATGTTGCGGCCGCGCGCATCAATGGAGCGCTTGAGGATGCGGTAGGGCGTGCCTGCGTCCACGCCTTGTGAGCGGAGAGCAGCGGCAACGGCGTCATCATCGGCCGCCGCTTCGGGCGATACCGCAATATCGATGAGGGGGTATTCCATTACCCTTCGAAAGTGAAACTGATCATAAAAGCGCGGGTGCGCAGCGAATTGATCGGATCCGAGAAAGGAGACCCGTCGTCGATAAGCATATTCGGCTGGCCCACCAGCATTTTCAGCTCGATACCAAACTTGAAATATTTCAGGAAAAAATCAAAGCCCCCGCCGAATTCCAGCGACCAGTCGTTGCGCTCGGTCTTGACGATGAGCTCTTCGAGCAGCACGTTTTTCACATCCCGCTGCGACTGCATGTCGATGGCAAATCGGCCGCCCGCCAATGCGTAAGCCGCAAAATTGCCCACACGGTCAGTGCGGAACTTAAAATTCACCGGAAAGTCGATGAAAGTCGATTCCACCCGTTTGTTGAAAGTCCGTGTACTATCCGAACCGGCTTGAAAACTGTAAACCAACTCCCGATCCTGAAAGGTAAGGGTGGGCAGAAAGCGAAGACTAATGTTCTTGTTGATATTCAGCGAAGTGATGATCCCGAGGTTGAACCCCGGCTGATTGGTGGTATTGACGGTGAGCACCTCAGTAGCAAAATCCAGCTCGGGCTTGCGATCGATGTAGAAATCCGCCACATTGTAGCCGAGCATAAAGCCAAAGTGGTACCTGCGGTCGTCGAAATGCGGAAGATTTTTGGCGCTTTTGTATTTCTGCTTGCGCTGTGCCATGGCCGGAATGACCATCAAAGCGCAAAACAAAAGGCAGACAATTCTGTAGAGTGAGCTCTTCATCGGGTAGTAACCAACGAAATTAGGCAATTATTATTTCCGAGCGGTGTAGATCGTGGCAATTCCTCCCGTCACAGGGTAGCGTTCCGTGTCGTGGTAACCGGCATCGGCGAGAATGTCTTCAAAATCCTGCCCTTCCGGAAATGCCATCACCGACTCTGGCAGGTAGTTGTAAGCGGACTTGTCTTTGGAAATAAGTTTGCCCAAAAGCGGCATCACAAACCGAAAGTAGGCGAAGTAGAGTTGCTTCATCGGAAAGCGCTTGGGCTTGCTGAATTCGAGGATCACCACCATTCCGTTTTTGGCGAGAACGCGCCGCATTTCAACGAGTCCGGCTTCCAAATCCTGAAAGTTTCGCACGCCAAAGCCCACGGTGATCGCATCGAAGGTGTTGTCGGGGAAGGGCATGGACTCCGAGTCGCCGTGTACGAATTCCATCCGCGCTTCCTGCTTGCGCTTGGCGATTTTCTCGCGGCCCACCTTGAGCATGCCTTCGGATATGTCGAGCCCCGTCACTTTGTCCGGATTGAGCTTGAGTGCCTCGAAGGCAAAATCGCCGGTGCCGGTGGCTACGTCCAACACCTGCTTCGGTGCAACGGCCTTCATGAGCCGCACCGACTTCTTGCGCCAGAGCTTGTCGATCCCGAGCGAGAAAAAATGGTTCAAAAAGTC
>JAIVHQ010000032.1 GCA_020200995.1 Flavobacteriales bacterium | reverse complement strand
AACACTTGAACAACTTTACAAAAAATTCAAAAAGGGACATATTTTCTCAGTGTCCGATATTGAATCGATGAAAAAGTCGTCAGCCAATGCACTAAAGCAGTGTTTCGAAGAATCAGACCGCGTTACCCAATTTGATCGAGGCCTGAATCGCTTGCAGTTCGAAACGGCAAAAGCCATGGTCAACGCTTATTTCAAGTCAGAACTCGCCGCTGTCAAAAAAGGAGAGAATGTGGAATACATCGATGCTGAACTCGAACTGAGTCGCTCCATGAACTTTACCCTCCGCGGTCGCGAAATTACAGCGGAGTTTAAGGGCTCGGCCGACCTGGTGATGCGTCGTGATGGTACCATTCGCGTGATCGATTTCAAAACGGGAAATGTAAAATCGGCAGAGCTCGGAGTGAAAGAATTTGAAATGTCCGCTTTCGCAAAAAAACCAAAAGCCCTTCAGCTCATGCTGTACGCCTGGATGGCGCGCGGAACTTATCCAAATGAAGCCATAGAGACCCAAATTATTTCTCTGCCCCGACCGGGTGACAGGAGCCTCTCAGTAAAACTAACCATGGAAAGCGCCGAAGATGAAGCAGCTTTTGAAGAGGTGCTGCAGGAGGTGATTTTCGAAATGACCGATCCGGAGATTCCACTCTCTGCCAATGCAGATTTCATCTATGCCGCCTTTGAACCAGTGCTGGGGGGAGAAGAAACGGCCTGAAAAAATTAAAGCGCTCCGAAGAGCGCTTTAAAACCTGCAAGGAAAATTTGAAACCATTTGCAGTATGAAACTGCTCCCTAAAGACGCAAGTAAATAGAAGGGTTGCCTGTGAGCCGGGCATATTTAGAAAATCAATAAGATTTAACACCATCGAAATCGATTCACGTCGGAACTGCTCCCCCATTTGCCATAAAAAAAGCGCTCCGAAGAGCGCTTTAAAACCTGCAAGAAAAATGTTGAAACCGTATGCAACCCTCAGGTTGCCCCCAATAGACGGAGCCCTTTGCGCGGGTTGCCTTTTTACTTCGAAGCATTCACAAATTTGTAGCCCACACCGCGCACGGAGTGAAAATATTCAGGACTTTTAGGGTTGATTTCAAAATACTTACGGAAGGCCAAAATAATAAGGAACCGCAAAAGTCGGATTTCCCTTTTCGAAAGCTCGTGATGGCTGCCGTCGTGGCCGCGCACCATATAGGTCTCAAAGTTCACTTCATTTGGTCCGAATGAATAGCTTTCTTCGAGTCGGGCAGTGGGATTGTCTGTGACTTCGTGCAGCCTGATGAGGTTGGAAATGCGCAGCAGCAGCTCCTCGAGGTTAAAAGGCTTGGTGAGATAGTCGTCGCCACCGATGCGCAGGCCCTCCACGCGATCGGCACCGGTCGACTTAGCGCTGAGAAAAAGGATGGGGGTGCGGTTGTTTTCGGCCCGCAGGGTTTTACAAACTGAAAAACCAGCGATATGCGGGAGCATCACATCGAGGATGCAAAGATCAAAACGCGCTTTTCGCGCCTGTTCCAAAGCCTGACGACCGTCTTCGGCTACAGTTACTTCGTAATCTTCCATCTCGAGGTTTAGCCTGATCACGTCTATGAGGCTCTTTTCGTCCTCCACAAGCAAGATGCGGTATTTGGGCATGGAAGTCATATCGGGTTGGTGAATTTGATACAAAGTAAACAAACGAAGCCTTCATGCGGCACCCTACTCAGCAGATCAAAATTACGAATGGCCGGGAAAAAGCTGCATACGAGCAGCCTTTTGAACCTACTGTCGCCGCCTTTGTTTTAACTGCACCCTTGTATCTTTGGGCAAACTTTCAATTATAGTGGATAAAACAACAATCTTACACAAAGCGAATCAAATGTCGAGCAATACCCTGATGGAAACCCTCGGCATACGGTTTGTAGATTTTGGCGAAGACTTCATAGAGGCCGTAATGCCGGTGAATTCAAAGGTACATCAACCCGCGGGGCTCCTTCACGGAGGCGCCAATGCAGCCCTTGCCGAGTCGGTGGGGAGTTGCGGAAGCTTCATCATGCTGGGTGATCCTGATGCAGGCGTGGTTGGCATAGAAATCAACGCAAACCACCTGCGCAGCGTGACCGAAGGGGAAGTGCGCGCCCGTGGCGTGATCCTTCACAAAGGCAGGCGCACCCACGTATGGGAGATTAAGATTTACGATGCGACCCAACGCCTGCTGTCCGTGTGTCGCCTGACAAATATGATTATTCACCGCGAAAAATGAACCCCTCCACTGCCGATGTTATAAGTTGTGCAATACTCACAACAGCCCTGCGGCTTTTGGAGAAGGGTGAGGACTTTGCGCTCTGCCGTTTTCCCGGAAAGGAACCTGCGCTCTACCACGCGCGAAAAAGCGTTGACGACAATGAAGAGGTTTTTGTGATAAAACCCTGGGGCAATGGCCCCGAACTGCGGCTTTACCCCTTTACGGGAAAAACGGAAGCACTTGACAAGAGCCGTATTTCCGAAAAGTACTTTCAGAAGCCCCTTCCCGCTCAGACTGAATACAGCGATTACACCACGGGGTTTGATATTTTTCAAAAAGCCTTTTCCCGAAAGGTACTCCGAAAGGCCATTCTATCGCGTGTGAAGCACGTGGCGAAGCCGAAAGACTTCCATCCTGTAGATTTTTTCCGAAAGGCAGAACAAACCCACCCCGACGCACTTGTGAGTCTTATTGCGCTTCGAGAGTATGGCATTTGGCTCGGGGCCTCGCCCGAAGTATTGCTGAAATCAGAGGGCACTAATGCTGTAACCCACAGCCTGGCCGGCACCCAGACTGCAGTCGATAGCAATAAGTACCTCTGGAACCAAAAAGAACGCGATGAGCAAGCCCACGTCTCAGCCCACATTCGCACCGTGCTGAGAAAGAGTGGTGCCAAACTACACGCCGAGAGCGGGCCCGAAACCGCTGCTGCGGGTAGTGTGGTGCACTTGCGAACTGCATTCGAATTTTCGCTGCCCTCAGATATCAAGGCATTTTTAACCTCCCTGCACCCGACTCCGGCCGTGGCAGGGATGCCCGTTGGTCCTGCTGTTGAACTGATTAGCAACACGGAAAAACATCCGCGTGAACTTTACACAGGCTACCTCGGCACTGAAAAGCGGGAAGGACAAAACGAAACAAATTTTGACCTTTACGTAAACTTACGATGTATGCGTGTAGGAACTGACAGGGTAGCCCTTTATTTAGGCGGCGGGCTCACTGAAGACTCCGAACTCGAGGCAGAATGGGAAGAAACAGAAAACAAAGCCTTAACTTTGGAAAAACTACTTCATGGCTGAAACCAAGCATTTGGTAATGAGCGATAAAAAAGGTGTTCACGCCTTGGTGACCGGTGCGCATGCATTTGGTGTCCGCGATGTGATCATCTGCCCCGGATCGCGCAATGCGCCGTTTACGATTTCGTTCAGCCGCTCAGGTCTTTTCAGGTGCCACAGCATCGCCGACGAGCGGGTAGCGGGCTTTTACGCCCTGGGCATGGCCCTGGCTACCAAGCGACCTGTACTTGTGGTTTGTACCAGCGGGTCAGCGGGCATCAATTTGGGCCCCGCCCTTGCAGAGGCTTTTTACTTGAAGGCCCCCGTGGTGGCAGTCACCGCCGACCGCCCGACTGCCTGGGTCGATCAGGGCAATGGCCAGACCATTCGTCAGGAAGGTCTTTTCAGCAATTATATTCGGGGCGAGTACAATGTGATCGGCGAGCCCCTGAGCACGGACGAAACCTGGATGAACCGCCGCAAGATCTCCGAGCTGTTTAACAGCATCATCTGTGGTGTGCCCGGGCCGATTCATTTCAATGTGCCACTGAGCGAGCCACTTTACAACACAGAGAGCTACCCGCTCGAAAGCATGCCGGCATTCTATAGGCGGGCTCCCCTTTCGGAAAAAGCGGGTGACACGGTCGTTGCCGAATGTGCCGAGGTATTCGCATCGGCCAAGAGGGTGATGGTGCTCATCGGGCAAATGCCCAAAGATGCAGCATTGAACGAAGTGGCCCGAAGGCTGGCCGCCATGCCCCACGTTACCGTACTCACCGAAACCACTGCCAACATCTCCGCAGAAGGGCCGATCACCACCATCGACAGGCTGATCATGTCCATCAAAGACCACCACCTGCTGGAGTCGCTCATGCCCGATCTGCTGATTACAGCAGGCGGAATGATCGTTTCAAAAAGAATTAAAGCACTGCTTCGCGAGTTTGCCCCGGCACACCATTGGCACATCAACCCGCACGATGAAGGGCTTGACACCTTCAGAGGTTTGACCCTCGAAATCCCGGCAGATCCGGCTAATTTTCTGGGTAGGATGGTAGCCTCCTTCGAAAAAATGCCTGAAAGCAACTACGCCTCGCTTTGGGAGCGGGTGAAAAACCCTGCACACGCAGCCCACCTCACATACATCGCCTCCATGCCGTGGAGTGATTTCAAGGCTTTCGACATTCTGCTTAGCTCTCTTGAAGGGCCCATAGTCATGCACATGGCAAACAGCTCGGCTGTGCGCTACGTGCAACTTTTCGGCACACAAACAGGTGTAGAATACCACGCCAACAGAGGAACAAGCGGCATAGACGGAAGCACAAGTACCGCTGCCGGATGGGCCAGGGCCAATCCCGAAGCTGATGTAGTGCTCATCACAGGCGACACTGCATTCATGTACGACTCTAATGCTTTGTGGAACAATTCGATGCCTCAAAATCTGAAGATCATCGTAATCAACAATGAAGGCGGAGGCATATTTCGAATTATCGAAGGACCCGCAGGCACAGAAGAATTGGAACCCTTTTTCGAAGCCCACCACCCCGCATCGATTCGCGACATCGCCACAGCTTTCGGAGTAAATTATCTCAAAGCAGAAAATGGGGCCGAACTCATAGAATCGGTTCGCGATTTCAAAGCCGCGAAAGGCTGCACGATTTTGGAAGTGAAAACCCACGCGAGAAAAAATGCGGGTGTTCTGAAAAAATATTTCAAATTCATTGCAGGAGAACTTTCTGCAGTTGACATTTCACACAACCAACCCCAGGCAAAATAAACACATTCATTTGCCGGCCACGGCATCATCATTTATTTGTTTTTCAATCCAATCAAGGGCTTGAAATACATCGCTGAACACCCTTGTCGGCAACTGCGGTTTATAATGGCGCAGGTAAAAAGTCGCCATAAGTTTATGCGCAAAAGTATTGATCAGTATAGCGTCAGCGGTAGACAATCGATGTTCGCTGTCAGCCAAAAAGGACTGCACACCTGCGGAGATGGTGGAACCGTAAGCGAGTTCGATCAGCATTGGTTTACGGTCTTCTTTAAGATCGGCTCTGTGTACGGCCAACCAATCGTTCAGGCGCACCACGGCCTCCTCCGTGATGTCTTCACCCTCGGCTGTGCGGAGGTAGTAGAAACCGCGATCGTCTTCGTAAAACTCAATTTCTCTGGAAATGTACTTCTTCGGTTTGGCCATCACAATCAAAGGTACTCTGCGAATGAAGTAAAAAAGCAGTTGCTTCTGTACCGTTTCTCACAATTGGATTTTGATATGTAACGAAACCGTGTTAACTGTTCATAACCCAAATCCAAATCAACCTTTCAAACGTTAATTATCTACGTTTTCTTACGAAATTTGCGACGATGGTGAAATTTGAAGCATGGGTTAAAGCTTTCCGACTGCGCACGCTGCCACTCTCGATGTCGAGTGTATTGTTGGGCAGCCTACTGGCCCTGCACCATGATAAGCTCAGCGTCTCGGTTTTGATAGGTGCATTGGTCACCACTTTGTTTCTTCAAATTTTGAGCAACCTCGCCAACGATTATGGCGACTCTTCCCATGGGGTTGATAATGACAAGCGCACGGGCCCTGTGCGCGGAGTGCAATCGGGCGCTATCTCTCCCGGCGAAATGCGTATCGCTATTTTGATATTTACATTGCTGGCCCTGGTATCAGGCGTTTGGCTTCTGCTTAAAGCAGCCGATAAACTCGAAATAACTACGGTATTCGGATTTTTCATCCTGGGTATTCTGGCCATTGCTGCTGCCATCAAGTATACCGTCGGGAAAAGCCCTTACGGGTATGCAGGGTTCGGAGATGTGGCAGTTTTCATTTTCTTTGGAATAGCCGGTGTTGCAGGCACCTATTTTTTACACACAGGAGAACTGTCATGGGCTGAGCTGCTTCCGGCTGTTTCGATCGGCCTTCTGGCGACAGGGGTTTTGAATCTAAACAACATTCGAGACTTCGACAACGACAAAGAGAATGGAAAACGGTCATTTGCAGTGATCATAGGTCTGCATGCAGCAAAGGTGTATCACACTCTTCTGATTGCGACTTCCATGGCGGCCGCAGTGGGCTACACCCTGCTCAATTTTCAATCCGGATATCAGTTCATTTTTTTGATTACACTTCCCATTCTCATCCAAAACCTCAGTGTGGTTTGGAACACCTCAAGGGCTTCCGATCTGGACGCAGAGCTGAAAAAGCTGGCCTTCGCCACCTTGTTGTTTGCACTGACCATGGGTATAGGACTTGTGTACTGACGTGAAAGCCCGCTATCATAAGCACATCCTTCGCTTTCGCAAACCTGCGGGCACCTCGCGCGGCGTGCTCAGAGAAAAACCTGCCTATTTCATTCTCCTGCAAAATCCCGAAACCGGATTCACAGCCGTCGGTGAATGTGGCCTTCTGCCCGGCCTCAGTGCAGATGACAGACCAGGGTACGAAGAGCAACTCGCACTCACCGTAGAAGCTTTAAACCAAAACACTGCTCTTCCTGATTTGCACAGATGGCCATCGATCGCCCTCGGGGTTGAAATCGCCCGACGCAATTACGAATGCGGCGAAACAGGCGCCGTCTTTCCATCCGCTTTTTCTCAGGGCGAGGCAGGCATCCCCATCAACGGACTGGTATGGATGGGCAAGGCTGACGATATGCGTCAACAAATAGACGAAAAACTCGCTGCGGGTTTCCGTTGCATTAAACTCAAAATCGGCGCCATCGATTTCAGCCGGGAGCTCGAACTACTCGCCTATATTCGAAAGCACTACCCAGCCGAAGCCATTGAAATCAGGGTGGATGCCAACGGTGCATTTAGCCCTGAAGAGGCGGAAAAAAAACTCGAGCAACTCGCCCCCTTCTCCTTACACAGTATTGAGCAACCCGTGAAACAGGGACAATGGGAAGTCATGGCGCGGATTTGCAAAAATTCGCCTGTTCCCGTGGCCCTCGACGAGGAGCTCATCGGGCTCTTTGATCCGAAATCGCGGAGGGAACTTATCGAAACCGTCCGACCTCAGGCCATCATTCTCAAGCCAAGTTTTTTGGGTCCTTTTTCAGTAAGTGATGAGTGGATTCGTCTCGCAGAAGAATTCGGTGCAAAATGGTGGATCACCTCTGCACTCGAATCGAACATCGGCCTCAATGCCATCGCACAATACACCTACATCCGCCTCAACGACCAATACCAAGGACTAGGCACAGGAGGCCTCTACACCAACAACATAGATGGCCCACTCTATATCAGCGAAGGCAGCCTTCGCCTCGGAGACACACCCTGGAAAATCACGGAGCTACGGTGAACCCTTTCAAAAAATACAACGGGCTTCGGCTCAATGGTCAGCATTACGAGGTGAAATCACTCCGCGCCGCTTCAATGGACGATAAGCTTCCCGCTCATCTTCGTGAAATATTTGCCTTTACGTCAAAACTTTTTGATCGCACCCACAAGGTCGGGGTGACCACGTCGGGTTCTACGGGCAGGCCAAAGCAAATGGCATTTCCCAAAAAGGCTTTCGAAGCGAGCGCAGCAGCCACCAACAAATACTTTGGCCTTGACGCCGAATGCCGAGCACTGCTGGCGCTCCCCATGCGTTACATCGCAGGAAAAATGATGGTGGTACGTGCTGTTGTGGGTGGTTACGAACTCACTGCTGTCCCACCCGCTTCACAACCATTTATAAAAGCCATTGCCGAGGCAGCACGATCAGGTGATTTTGATTTTGTGCCACTCACCCCGCATCAGGCCGCAAGTGTGCTCGAATCTGACCCGCAATCGCTCGCCGCAGTCAAGGCTGTGCTCATAGGCGGCGGGCAAGTGAGCGATGAGCTGCGCGGCAAGCTCATCCAGGCGGGCGTAAAAGCTTATGCATCGTTCGGGATGACGGAGACCCTCTCACATTTTGCCCTGGCACGGCTCTCTGCCGGCTCCGATCCCGTATATTTTCCAGTAGAGGGTGTAGAGATTAAAATCAGAAAAAACGGGAACCTGAGCGTGCGGTGGAAAGAAGTCACCCAACACCGAATCGAGACCAACGACCTGGTCGAAGCGCGTGAAAAAGGTTTTGTGTGGAAAGGCCGCACTGACAATCTAATCAATTCGGGCGGCATAAAAGTAATTCCCGAACAGGTTGAAAAGCGGCTGGCACACTTGATTCGCGCGCCGTTTTTTGTGTCGGGCATTCCACACGACAAACTTGGTGAAGAGGTAGCGCTTTTCTTAGAAGCAGAGGGGCTCCCCACCAGCGACCTGCTGGCCGAAGTTCAGCATGCACTCTCCGATACGCCTTTCTGGCAGCCACGGAGGCTCATTGCCTTGTCGGAATTCGAATACACGCCTACCGGCAAAATCATGCGCTCGGAAACTGTGCGCAAAAGCGTTCCGAGCAAATAAATCCTTTGTCAGTCGTTTCGCGTGGAGATATATCCGCGCCAGCGTTCGAGCACAGCTGACATATCATCGGGCAGGGGCGATTCAAAATTCAACCGCTCGCCTGTAGCCGGATGGGTCAATTCGAGCTTTCGCGCGTGAAGGGCCTGCCTCGGTAGCAGGTCAAAGTTGTTCATCACAAACTGTTTGTACTTGGAGAAGGTCGTGCCTTTGAGAATTTTGTTGCCTCCATATTCAGGATCGTTGAAAAGGGGGTGCCCGATGTGCTGCATGTGGGCCCTGATCTGATGGGTGCGGCCTGTCTCGAGTTTGCATTCCACAAGGGTCACATAATTCAGCCGCTCCATCACCTTGTAGTGCGTCACGGCGTGCTTTCCGTATTCTCCTTCCGGAAAAATATGCATCACCTTTCGGTTTTTCAATGACCTGCCTATGTGCCCGGTGATGGTGCCGTCGGCATCCAGATCGCCCCAGGCCAGCGCCATATACCTCCGGTCGATGCTGTGATCAAAAAACTGCATGGAAAGGTGGGTGTGGGCCTGCTCCGTTTTGGCAATCACCATGACACCGGTGGTATTCTTATCGAGGCGATGTACCAATCCCGGTCGGTTGGGCAGCCCGTCTTTGGCGGAGGGAAGGTTTTCAAAATGATATACCAGTGCATTCACCAAGGTGCCTGAGTAATTTCCATAACCCGGGTGCACCACCATATCCGAGGGTTTGTTGAGCACCACAATGTGATCGTCCTCAAAAAGTATGTCGAGGGGAATATCCTGGGGAATCAACTCGATCTCGCGCTGCGGATATGGCAGGACGATAGAAATATCATCTCCCGGTTTCACCTTGTAATTGGCCTTTACAGCTTCTTCGTTTACCCGAATATTTCCATTGGTGGCCGCCACCTGAAGCTTGGTTCGCGAGGTGTTGGGAATCCTGTCCATCAAGAATTTATCGATTCTCAGAGGCTCCTGTCCCGGATCGGCGGCAAGGCGGTAATGCTCATAGAGCTCCTGGTCCTCGTCTTCCCGGTCTTCGCTGCTATCTTCTGCTTTCATACTAATGTCTTACGACCAGTTTTTTGGAAAACACCTCGCTTCCACTCAACTGAAATTGCACAATGTACATTCCGTCGGGAAGATTGTTGGTGCCTATGCGGTCACCTGAAGTAATGCGTTCTTGCTGCACAAGGCGTCCACTTACATCAAAGATGCGCACATCAGCCGGAGAGCTGTCGGGCAAGTC
>JAIVHQ010000170.1 GCA_020200995.1 Flavobacteriales bacterium | reverse complement strand
TCTTCAGCCGCCATGATTAAATCGCGTACCTTGACCAAGTCCGCCTTAAAATCAGGGTCTGTGTCGAGCTTATCAGCAAATTCGGCGCGCTCAACCGCCGGCATTTTTCCGGAAAGGAATGCTTCGGCAGCTTCGAATCGCGCTTGTGGTATGTCGTTTTTGGGGTTCATTTCAAGGGGTCAATTGTCACTATTGCTTTCACCATTCATCTTTCGAAGCCGCATCATGCAGCGGTATTTCTTGGTGCGAATCACGGATGCGTCGTAGTCTAGTTCCACCCCGATTGCTTCCAGGCTCTTCTTTTCGTAGTAATACATTTTCAAAATGCTTCGGCATTTGTCGCCGAGCTGTTCAAAACTCGCTGCGAGCGCTTCGAACTGAGATTCGCGCTCGAGGGTCGAATCCATCTCATCGATTTCCGCTTCTGTGTTTTCATGGGCGAGCCTCACCATAGATTTATGCTGTTTTGACTTTAGCTTATCGAGCCATTTGTGCCTGGCGATTTGAAAAAGGTAGCCGCCAATGTTGGTGCCCGGTTTGTCGGCGAGCCTGTCGGTTTTCACATTTCTCCAAAGTGCGATAAATGCATCCTGATAAATGTCTTTGGCATCTGCCTCGTCACCGCTGTTTTGAAGCACATACTTCAAAACTGCAGGATAATGCATTCTGTACAGCTCGGCCGTAAGGTCTCGGTCGTTCGTTTTAAAAGCCTCGATGACTTCTTCCGCGCGAAATTCTCTCCTGTTGCTGTTGGTTGCCAAACCGATTGGTTTTTCCTCCCAATTTTACGGTAAACAATCCGAGATTGCAATTCCAAAGAGATAAAATACAGTTGATCTTCTTTCATATTTGGCAAACTGACGTGCTCGTTCAAAACTCCGACGACTTCACGCATATATCGAGCGATCAGACAAAATGTGAACATTCCGCCCCTCTTTTTTCCGGAAAGGAGAAAAAACAAATCCAATACACTGACTACCTGCGAAAAGAAAAATGGTGCGAGAAAGTTTAGTGCTTTAGAAACAATCTAATTCAATCTTTTAGCTCATTTTTGTGCCCGAAAACGGACCGCCTGCGCAAAAGCACGCGCTCCCTTGTGAATTCAAAAACCTCAATTTCAAATAAATGGAACGCGTAATCGACCAATGGTACAGCCCCGCGCTGAATAAAAACATGGAAATAGTGGGCTACGGACATTACGGCTTCGCGCTGCTGCTGCTACCCACCGCTGCGGCCGATTACCTGGAGTACGAGCGCTTCCAACTCATAGATGCCCTCGCGCCCATGATTGAGTCGGGAAAGCTCAAGGTATTCAGCATCAACAGTATCAATAATGAAAGTTGGCTCAACAACAGCATGGAACAGCGACACAAAGCGATCCGCCACACACAGTTTAACGACTACGTGTACAACGAAGTGCTCCCCTACATTCGCACCAAATGCGGAGACGGTACGCCGATCTACACGGGGGGAGCATCATTTGGTGCGCTTCACGCCGCAAATCTGTTTTTGAAAAATCCGTGGTCCATCAACGGCTGCATCGCCATGAGCGGCGACTACGACCTCACTTCATACACAAAGGGCTATTGGGACGACGATGTGTACTTTAACAGCCCGGTGCATTACCTCCAAAACCTGACAGACGACAATACGATGAACCAAATCCGACGCAGCTCGCACCTGCACGTGATGACGGGCTCGGGCGACTGGGAAGCACCCGACGCCTCGCGCGAATTTGCGGCCATTTTGCAAGGCAAAGGCCTCCCCTGCGACCTAGATGTTTGGGGCCACGACATTCCGCACGACTGGCCCAGCTGGCGGAAGATGCTGCCTTATGTACTGGATGCGAGGTTTTAAGAGAGTAATTCCGAAGTAAGAGTTTTTTTTAGCAGTGGTTTGGGACACTTGTCACTCTGGCGGCGCTGCATGCTTCGCACGGGATACTTCTGCTCAGATTATCGCAATTTGAATTCCGAAAAAAGGGAGACTCTTCACTTCGCTGCGCTCCGTTCTGAGTGACGTGGGGATGAACGATGTACTAATTGGAGTACCAAAATTCGTCCAAACGTCACTCAGAAGGAATCAACGCAGCGCAGCGTAGTTGATGACTGAAGAGTCTCCCTTTTTATTGAAATCGAACTATCAGAGGCACGCAATATCAAACTACGAAAAAAAAGAGATTCTTCAGTCGGCCTGAGGGCCTCCTTACCAATGACGTTAAGGTGGAACTGTTTACTAATTAGGCACCACCTTTTATAACGCAGGCCGCTCCGGCACAGGCAAAAAGCTGTACTTCTCTCCATACTCGAGCATCTGATCAACAAAGTTGTCAGGGTACTCGATTTTGATGTCGGTGATCACATCGTCTTCCAT
>JAIVHQ010000238.1 GCA_020200995.1 Flavobacteriales bacterium | reverse complement strand
GCCATATCTGCTAGGCGGAGTGTCACTGGGTGGAATGATCGCGCAGGAATGGGCGCGTCTATCGGCGCCTGTGGCACTGGTGCTGATCTCAACTGTGGTCTCTCGTTCCGAGATGGCATCCTTAATCCGCATGGCAGGTGACATCGGGATGGGGCCGATTTTGCGAAAGCCCCTGCTCAGGGCTGCGGGAATCATCGGCGACCGGTTTACCTCAAAAACATCTGAGGGACGCGCCCTCTTTCTCGAGATGCTCGATAAAAGCGATGCCGACTTCATGCACTTCGGGGCGCAAGCCGTGACCGAATGGCAGCCGCCAGAAATTGAAGTGCCTGCTGTAAGGGTGCACGGCACCGACGACAAGGTGTTTCCATCTGCGGATCCCGGGAGTTACACCCCGATCAAAGACGGCACCCACTTTATGATTTTCGATCGTGGGCCCGAAATCGGTGCCGCGATCAGAAAGGGATTGGAAGCAATCGAAGTGATGCCCGCCAAGGCCTCAAAAAATTAATTTCCGAATGCAACAGCGATCGAGGCCACAATAAAAGCATTGTAATTCAATGCTTCATCGGCCGTTTGGAAAATGGCATCGCGGCTGTTGAACATGCGGCCCTCCACGCGGCAAATTACCCCTTGCAGCGGCTGGTAGTCTACGTTGAGTGAAAAACCTGCATTGTCAAAGCCGTTCTCGGTGCCCGTGGCGATGATCACCCCGTCGGGGTCATTGTAGTACTCGCCCCGCACAGCCACCGCCCATTTGCGGTCGAAGGCATGCCGAACGATGAGGGTCGGCGTGTAAAAGGCGCTGTACCGTTCGCTCCCCTTGGCTTTTTGCTCTGCTCCGATGTCAAAACCGGCGATCAGCGACCATTTTTCGCCGAAAGCGATATCGGCGTACACGCTGTTGTAATAGCGCATGCGCCGCGAGGTATCCGGATCGTCAGTGCCGATGAGTGTGCTCCAGTTCAGCTTCAGGTTTTCAGAATGCGTGTAGTGCACCATGGTGCCGAACGAAAGGAGAGAATTTCCCTCAACCCGCTGTATCCGCTGCCACCCGTTGGCGGCCACGGCCAGAAACTCCCACCGATCCGAAGGCTGCCAATGAAGCCTTGCTCCTGCGAGGAAATAGGGCGAGTGCTCAGCCACCAACGACCGGGTGAGGGTGGGATTTTTGATGCTTTCGGCGTACTCAAATCCGATGTGCGATTCGAAAACGCCGACGTCGAGCCAGAGGTCCTGATTTGCCGAAAGGCGAAGACCTGCGTAAGCCTCAAAAATATTGCGCAGCTCAGCGGGTTCTTCCGCGTAATTATCGGCCGCGTATGTGCCCGTTTGCAGGGTGAGGTTGGCGCGGTAGCGGTGGTGGAGCACTTCGGCCTTGATGTAGCCGAGGTTGAGGTTGAACTCGTTGTGGCGGTTGTGGTTGAAGAGAAAGGGCTGACGCGCATCGGTGCCGGGATGGTCAAAATCGAAGGCGTAAAATACGTCCAGGTATCCGCCGAACTTCACCTGTAGAGGTATGGAAAGGTCGCTTTGCGCAAATGCGGTCGGAGCAACGCAAAGCCAGGCCAGAGCCAACGCTGCGATGCGTGCTCCCATCTCCTTTCGGAGAAAAGATGTACTTCGAAGGAATATAGCCACGAATACAAACTTGTAAAAAATAAACAGAACCCTTTGAGTGATGCCATATAAAAACGCCGACCACCCATCATTTTACTTTTCCATCCATCCGTTTTTGTAAGATAGATAACCTCGTTTGCACAATTTTGCAATTCCCAATAAGTTTTTGAGACACGATCGACCGCTGAGAGACCATGAATAGAATTTTGTTGTTTTTATTGCTGATGGCATGCTTGCCATTTCATTCATTTTCTCAAAACAAGGTGAGCCTCAGTGGATACATCCGCGATGCGGAGACAGGAGAGGAACTGATCGGTGCGACGGTTTACATCGAAGAGATCAAAGGCGGTACCACTGCCAACCTTTACGGATACTACACCATTTCGTTGGCGCCGGGCACTTATAATGCCACTTTCAACTACCTCGGCTACCAAGCCATCAAGACCGAAATCGAACTCACGAATAATGTGACGCGCGATATGGAGCTCATTCCCGACCGCCTGCAGCTCGAGGCGGTGGAGATCACTTCTGAAAAAGCCAATCGAAACGTTTCGAGCCTCGAAACGGGGGTGAGCCGCATGGACGCCAAAAAGATCAAAGACGTGCCGCAGTTTATGGGCGAGGTCGACATCATCCGCACCATACAGCTCATGCCGGGGGTTACCACGGTGGGCGAGGGTGCCACGGGATTTAACGTCCGCGGCGGAAACATTGACCAAAACCTCATCCTCCTCGATGAGGCCACCATGTTCAATACTTCCCACCTTTTTGGATTTTTCTCTGTATTCAATGCCGACGCTGTCAAGGATATTTCCCTTTACAGAGGTGGTATTCCTGCCAAATACGGCGGTCGCCTGAGCAGCGTGCTCGACGTGCGCCAGAAAGAGGGCAACAGCAAGGAGTTTGCAGGCAATGCCGGGATCGGACTTATATCGAGCCGACTCATGCTCGAAGGCCCGATTGTAAAGGACAAGGCTTCCTTTATGATCGCGGGCAGGCGCTCCTACGGCGATATTCTGGCGCCGATATTTAACCCCGATCTTCGGGGTAATCAGCTTTTCTTCTACGATTTGAACGCCAAACTGAACTACACGATCAATAACAATAACCGTATCTTTTTTTCCGCTTACACAGGCGCTGATGAATTTAGGTTCGACGAAGCATTCGCCAGTTCCTGGGGCAATACCACGGCCACCCTGCGCTGGAACCACCTGTTTTCGCCGCGCATGTTTTCGAATTTCACGGCAGTGTACAGCGACTATACTTACTCCCTCGGTGTGCCGACGGGATCTCAGGCTTTTAACTGGCAGGCCGGCATTCAAAATTACGACCTAAAGGCCGATTTCACCTATCAACCCAACATGAACCACTCACTCGATTACGGGGTGCAGGGCATCTTCTACACCTTTAGCCCGGGCCGCGCCGAAGGCATCGGGGATGATAGTTTTTTCAACGTGTTCGAGGTGCAGAAAGAGTACGCTGCCGAGATGGCCGCATACATCGGAAACAAGCATACAATTACCGATCAACTCTCTCTCCAATACGGGTTGCGCTACAGCCGTTTTCTAAACCTTGGTGCCAGGGATGTTTTTCTTTATGCGGATGACAATCCCAATGATCCTGACAATATCATCGGGTCACGTGAATACAATCGGGGAGAGGTTATCGCGGATTACGGTGGCTTCGAACCGCGGTTTTCGGCCAACTACACTTTCAATCAGCAGAGCTCGGTTAAGTTGGGCTACAACCGCATGCGCCAATACATCCATTTGGTTTCCAATACCACGGCAGCCACTCCGCTCGATATTTGGACGCCTTCCGGCAAATATGTGGAGCCCGCAATCGCCGATCAGCTCTCGCTCGGGTATTACCGCAACTTCAAAGACAATACTTACGAAGCTTCGATCGAGGTATATTACAAGGACTATCAAAACCTTCTTGATTACCGTGACAATGCGCAACTACTGCTCAATCAATCTTTGGAAACGGAGCTCTTGCAGGGCATCGGGCGTGCTTACGGAATGGAATTGCAGGTGCAAAAAGTGCAAGGACGATTCACCGGATGGATCAGCTACACCTTGGCGCGTAGTGAGGTGCAGGTAGAAGGCATCAACCGGGACGAATGGTACCCGAGCAATTGGGACAAGCTCCACGATGTATCCGTGGTGGGAAACTACCGCTTAAGCGACAAGTGGCAGTTCGGTGCTGTATTTTCTTACATGAGTGGTCGCCCGATTACCTATCCCGACGGGCGCTACGTGTTTGAAGGTATCGCAAAGTGCTCTTCTTTATTAACCGCCCCGATAACTGGGAGAGTTCCTGGACATTTTCCGTGTACAATGCCTACGCCCGCCGCAACCCATACAGCATTTTCTTCCGACAGGACAGCGACAATCCGCAGGTTACGGAAGCTTTTCAACTGAGCATTTTCGGATCGATTATCCCCGGCGTGACTTACAACCTTAAATTTTGACCATGAAATCTGCACTTAAATACTTCGCTTTTATCTTCGGGATTCTGGTTTTAGGCGCTTGTGAAGACAAGGTGGAGCTCGATTTTCCGGAAGGAGAAACCTTGCTCGCCGTCGAGGGCTCGATCAGCAATGAGCCGGGGCCTTATCACATCTCACTTACTTATACCCAGGCTTATTTTGACGCTGAAATTCCACCCCGCGCCACCGACGCCACTGTTTTTCTCAGCGACGATGAAGGCCTTCAGGTCCTGCTCGAGGAAACTTCTCCCGGCGTTTACACCTACCCTGATTCGGGCATCGTTGGTCGAAGCTACGTCCTGGAAATCGAATTGCCCGATGGGGAGCAATACCGCTCCAACCCCGAATTGCTTCGTGAGCCGGTGCCCATCCTCGACATCCGATGGGTGATTGATGAGGACGGACCGAGCGATTTTTTCGATCAGGAGCCCGATCAGATTTACGGAGTACTGATTGATACGTTTGAACCTCCCGGGGTCGGTGACAATTACCGGTGGCGTACTTTTGTAAACGGGGTGATGAAGAACGACCCGTTTGATATCACGGTCACCAATGACGACTTCGTGGATGGTAGCCCCGTCAATGATTTTGATCCTTCTAATGAGCTCTTTTTTGAAGGAGATACGGTGACTGTTGTTCAGGAACGAATTTCACGCGCTGCATTGGAGTTTTTACAACTCGTTCAGTCGCAAACGGCATTTGTGGGCGGGCCTTTTGACACTCCGCCGGCACCGATTCGCGGCAATGTGAAAAACATCAGTGACCCCAACCGAAATGCGCTTGGGTTTTTTGGAGCTGCAGGCCGAGACCGCGCGACAGTAGTGGCGGGAGTGGAGTAATGTGAACTCCGGCTCACCGAAAAGTTTTTGAATTATGTACCGGGATGATTACTCAGGCTGCGGCTCTTCCTGCCCCATCAGGGCATACATCACTAGGTTGGCCCCCATTTTCAGGGCTTTTACCCTGATCTCCTCCGGGTCGCCATGCACTTCCGGGTCTTCCCACCCATTGCCGAGGTCGCTTTCGTAACTGTAGAAAAGCACGATTCGCCCTTCGTGAAATATGCCGAATCCCTGCGGTGGCAGTCCGTCGTGCTCGTGCACTTTAGGAAGGCCTTCGTTGAAGTTGTATTTCTGATGGTAGATGGGATGGTCGAACGGCACTTCGACAAGTTCTTTTTCAGGAAAGAGCTTTCTGATTTGCGGACGAATAAATACATCCATTCCGTAATTGTCATCGATGTGTAAAAACCCGCCACCCAGCAGGTAGCTGCGCAAATTTTCGATGTCGCTGTTGCTCCACACCACATTTCCGTGGCCGGTCATGTGTACCCACGGATAGTCGAACAGCTCAGGGCTGCCCACATCCACAAACTGCGTTTCACCGAGGCGGGCACCGATTTTCTCAATGCTAAAATCGCGCAGGTTGGGGACAGAAGTGGGGTTGGCATACCAATCTCCGCCGCCGCGGTATTGGAGCACTGCCAGAGAGAAGGAAGCATCGTTCTGGGCGAATGTCGAGCAGGTCGCTGAGACGAGCAGAATGAATAGAAGTACTGATTTTTTCATCATTGATTTGACATTTGAAATCCCGCGGTAAGCGCCGCGCAATATACGCCGGCGGTTTCGGTTCGCAATCGGTTTTCGCCAAGGTCGATTTCTGTGAAGCCGGCCACTGCCGCTGCCTCAATTTCGCTTTGCGTGAAGTCACCTTCCGGACCGATCAATATGAGAACGGAGCCGACGCCGTTTTGGTTTAGTGCAGTGGTGATCGCCTGCCGATTTCGCTCCGATTCGCAATGCGCGATGAGGTTGAGCCCCGAACCTTGTTTGAGCGCTTCCGCAAAATCAGTGAGCGGTCGAAGGGTCGGTAGATAGGCGCGCCGGCTTTGTTTGGTAGCCGCGTGAAGGATTCGCTCGAGGCGGTCTGTGTTGAGCCGGGGCCGTTCGGTGCGTGCTGTTTGGAGGGGGATGATTTCGCTCACACCCATTTCGGTGGCCTTTTCGGCAAACCATTCGAAGCGCGAAGCATTTTTGGTGGGCGCGAGGGCAATGCTGAAAGTGAATTCGGGTCGGGATATTTCCACGGTTTCGTCCACGGCCAGCAACAGGGAGTTTTTTTCGGCTTTTGCCACGGAGCAGATGTATCGCACGCCTGCGCCGGTGCCCACCTCGATTAGTTCGCCGGGCGACAGGCGCAGCGATTTCACGGCGTGTCGGCTCTCGTCGGCATTGAGGAGGCCGACCTGCGGGTCAAATTGTGGGTCGAGGAAGTAGTGCACTGTATGCTATTCTGCTTTTTTGCGGAAGCGGCAAGATAAGGCAAAAAAAACGGGCCGCAGCAATCGCTGCGGCCCGCTATTGGTATTTCATCAGGCGTTTTCACGCACTTTGGGCGCGGCGTTGCGAATGCCTTCGCTCACGCCGTCCTCAAATTTTTTGAAGTTGTTGATGAACTTTGTTGCAAGCACGTTGGCTTTGCTGTCATATGCCGATTTGTCTTGCCAGGTGTTTTTAGGGCTCAGGATTTCTGAGGGTACGTCCGGGCAGCTTTTGGGCATGGCCAATCCGAATACTTCGTGGGTGTCGAATTCAACGTCATCGAGTTTGCCTTCAAGCGCTGCCGAAATCATGGCGCGTGTAAAGCGCAGCTTGATTCTGCTTCCCTCGCCGTAATCACCACCGCTCCAGCCGGTGTTGATCAGCCAGATTTTGGTGTTGTGTTTTTTGATGCGCTCAGCGAGCATTTCTGCGTACTTGCCGGGGTGCAGGGGCATAAACGGCGCACCAAAGCATGCCGAAAATGCCGATTGCGGTTCCACAACACCTTCTTCAGTACCCGCCACCTTGGCCGTATAGCCGGAGATGAAGTGGTAAGAGGCCTGCTCGGGGGTGAGCTTGGAGATGGGAGGAAGCACACCGAAAGCATCTGCGGTGAGGAAAAATACATTCTCCGGCACCTCTCCACGCGAAGGGGATACTGCATCGTCGATGTGGTGGATGGGGTAGCTCACCCGTGTGTTTTCGGTTTTGGAGCTGTCGGTGTAATCCACTTCAGAGGTACCTTCCTTGAAAGTGACATTCTCAAGGAGTGCGCCGAACTTGATGGCTCGGTAGATTTCCGGCTCTTCTTCTTCGGTGAGGTCGATGCATTTGGCATAGCAACCGCCCTCGAAATTGAAGACGCCGTCGTCGGTCCAGCCGTGTTCATCGTCACCGATCAGCATGCGGTCGGGATCTGAAGACAGCGTGGTTTTTCCCGTTCCGGAAAGTCCGAAAAATATTGCCGTATCTCCATTTTTGCCCACATTGGCTGAGCAGTGCATGGGCAAAATTCCTTTGAAGTGGGGGAGGACAAAGTTGAGCACACTAAAGATGCCTTTCTTCATTTCGCCGGTGTATCCCGTTCCGCCAACCATGGCTATTTTTCGGGTGAAGTTCAACATGGCAAAATTGCCTTGACGGGTTCCGTCAATTTCGGGATCGGCCATAAAGCCGGACACACAAACCAAACTCCATTCGGGGGTGAATATCTCTTTCTCCTCGCGCGACAGGCGGAGAAACATATTGTCAATAAAGAGGCTGCTCCATGCCAGTTCGGTAACCACCCTTACGTTCATGCGGTGCTTTGGGTGGTCACAAACTGCGGCGTCTTTCACATATACATCGCGTCCTGTGAGGTAAGCACAAACGCGGTTGTAAAGTCGGTCGAATTTATCGGCGTCAAATTTGATATTGATATCGCCCCACCACACATGGTCGCGGGTGATGTCGTCTTCTACAATGTAGCGGTCTTTAGGTGAGCGACCGGTAAAGTCGCCCGTGTCGATGGCCAGGGCGCCGGTGCTGCTGAGCACTCCCAAGCCGTGAATAATTGTTTCTTCGGTAAGTTCTGAAGGATTCAGGTTCCAGAATGCGTTTTCCACATTTCCGAGGCCCATTTTACTAAGGTCATTGTGTTCGGGGATGATTCCGTAATGATTCATTTTGTATTTTTTGGTTCATCAAAATTATAAAACAAAGTTAAGATTTTTCACGGTGAGTTGCGGACCGTGACCGCTAACTATTAATCAGTGACCAAATTTATTTAAAATTGAAATTCAGCATGGTACAGTTTATTTTTGAATTTAAGGCATAGTGTTTCACCGACACTGTAGCGCCTCAAAAAGTCAGATAAACACCACGGGCGAAACTTAAGCCGGGTAACTTTTTTTCGGAAGTAGCACTCCAACTGCAGTGACCGCCCAACCCGCCATGAGTAGCAATCCGCCAATCGGGGTTACAGGACCTAAAAATGCTGCTGCCGCTCCGATGTCGAACACATCTCGCAGGCTTAGCAAGTAAATGGAGAAGCTGAAGCAGATAATACCCGCAGCGAAAAGACGGCTTACGGTGACTTTGGTTTTTCCGGAAAGGACAACCGAAGGCAGCAGCTGAACCAGGAGCAGTCCAAGCGCGTGCCAGGCCTGATAGCGAACTCCCGTTGTGAATGAGTCGAGCCGCTCGGGACTCAATACATTTTCGAGCGCGTGCGCCCCCAGCGCACCAAGGCCCACGGCGAGCAGCATAAAAATGGCGGCAAGGGCCGTGTAGTTTCTTTCCTTTCGATTCATGCGATGCAAAGATAGATTTAAACGCACAAAAAAGCCGCCGTGCAATTGTTGCACGGCGGCCATTTTTAACCCTTGAAGGGCTTAAATGGGGTGTCTGATCTTTAGATTTCGAGAACAAGGTGTTACACTGAGCCTGTCGAAGTGCTTGCGAAGGCCCCAATACCGGAGTTTACAGAAGGTAAATGAGGATTTTGGGGCCGAGTATAACGCAGCTCTCGGACTATAAAGACAGACATTATTTATTACTGAAGTTCTCCATTTCTTGATCAAAAGTCTTCTTAAACTGCTCATAGTCGTAATCGATGCGCAGACGCTCGTCCGAAGAGAGGCGCTCGTTCATCGAGCCAAGAAGCTCTTGTCCGCTCAATTCGAGGGCTACGTAGTATTTGTAATTTCCGTTTGAAGTCACCCGCACTGCCTGTTGACAGATGGTCTTCACACCGTTAAGCTCTTGATTGATTACTTCTCTGGTAAGGCCTTCAAATCGCTCTTCAATTTCTTCTTTGTTGTTAAATTCTCGCGAATTCACATAATTATCGATGGTGCCTTTTACCGTGGTGCTGATCGCTGAGGCGAGGTCGGCGCGTGCATTACTCATGGCACGCTTTCGTGCTGTGGCCTGGTCCATGCTTTCACCCAGTCCGTTTGATCGGAAGAATTCCTCATTGCTGAAGTAGTCGGGCCCTGCGCAGTATTCGGTTACGAGCTCTTCGCCGGCAGGCGCGTCTTGAATTTCTTTTTTCTTTTTGCAACCTGTGGCTATCGCTGCAGCCATTAATAGCATGATGCCGGTGCGTGCTATCATGCTTGTGTTTCGTGCTTTCATGGGTTATCTGTTTTGTTGGGTTTAAGTCTTTCAGAAACTGTGCCAAAGTTAGAATTTAGTTTAGAACAAATCGTTTACTAGCCGCCGCATTAACTCAGATTCAATGCTTCGGGTCAGGTTTTGATAGGCTTTTAGACCGGCGCGTTCGAAGTCGAGGTCCGTGCCGCGCAGGTCCGATCGGCTCACGTGGTATACTCTCTCTTGCGTTGCGTTGTTTCGCACAGAGAGATCCAATTCGAGAAAGGCCGTGTGAAAACCTTGCTCAATGCCGCCCTTTCGCGTATTGCTGCGTATGATTACGGTGAGATCGGCACCTTCTTTCTCGTCCGAAAATTGAAATCCCTTGCGCAGCAGGGAGGTTTTCACAGCCGACGACAGCGGGTTGGTACGCATGATTTCACCGAGGTTCTTCTCCTCTACATCGAGGTAAACGCCCGGTGGACGGTAGTTGATCGGTGTTTTTAAGATCGCACTGCGCAGTGATTCTGTGAGCTGTCTCATAAAACGGTCGGAGCGGAAAGGCTCAAAAAGAAACTCGGTGTCAACGGCGGTGACCAACACATTTGAAGTACGGTCTTTCTCGGCTTCATTAATTGCTATTTGTACGCGCCCGTCCGCATCGGTTGCCGTTTTTCCGCGGTAGCGGCCGTATGCACCGAAATATTCGTAATTCAACGGCACCCCTTCGAAAGGGCTGTTGTTGGTGGCGTCGGTGACGAGTATCTCAGCGGTGGTTTTGAATCCGTTTTGCCAGGTGAGGTTTAATTCGTTTTCCGCCGTGATGCGCACATCTGTGAGCAGATCGCGCAAGCCTGTGAAGAGTGCGTTGTCAAGGAGGATTTCATTGCCCTGAAAATCGACGTTGTTCGATTCGCCCCAAAACGATTCCAGGGCCTGTAGTCCGCGGAGGTAGGAGTCAACTGCCGTATTAAATTGCATGGAGTTCTGAGCGGAAAGTCCTTTCGCATAAAAATCCAGGGCCAGGCTTTGGGCGGCATCTTTTTTCTCCTTCTGCCGGTCGGCGTAGCTTTGCTTGTTGAGGCGGTAATACACCCAGTAGCTATCAGCATCCTCCCATGTGTCGATCAGTTCAAATTCTTCCAAATCCAAATCGGAAGTCACTTTTATGGTTTCCCTGAACTCCTGTTCAAATTTGTACTCCCGCTCCAAAGTGTAGAGCAAGGAATTGCTGCTTACATTTACTTTGATCTCAGAAGCGAGGTCGCTGAGAGCGCTTTCTCGAGCCGTTCGCTGGTAATCGGTGTTTGGATTTTTTTGTGCAACACCGATTCCCGTGTAGTACATCCCTGAGGTCGGACGTGACTGAACCCAGGTAGGTTTAGGGTCCGCAGGCGTCTCGGCCACCTCAGTTTTTGAACTACAGGAAGTCAGGGACAGCACAGCGAAAAACAGGGTTACAAGTCTCATTACTGTTGGTTCAGAAATGTGGAAATATCAGCCTGTAATTCATCGGCAGCGCCTTGAAAAGCAGCGTTTGTCAGATCGTCAACGGATTGAATGGTGCGGGGTGCCCTTACAAGGTTTTGCAGGCGGGTGCGGTCGCGGTTGGAAGTCAGTACCCCCTGGGGACCGGCCGGCAAAAGGTTGTTGACCTCGCCGTTGTATGCCGCGTAGTACATCTGGTCTTCTTCAGTACGGTCCACAATTCTCGAAAACAGCAGTTCACCCGATTCAAGCGATATCGCTTTGTACTGCACCGATACCCGCACTTCGTTTTTGTTGTAGTACTCGTTGTACTTAACCGGTTTGTAGCGTGTTTCGTAATAGTTTCGCTCAGTAGTGGCGTTGTATAGCTTCACGGTATAGGATTCGAAGCCGTCTTTTTCACTCACCCTTACGCGTCCGGGGACTTCCTTGTAATTGAGCACGGTGGCAGTGAGCAGGGCTTTTGCCCCGAGCAGGTTGCCCACACGAGAGGCCGTGCTTTCATCTACAATTCCGCTCAGGCTCAATCGCTGCTCGTCCAGGATCATCTCCATGTTGTCGCGTTCCACAATTTTCAAAAAAGGATCGTCGAGCTGGCCAAGGGAGGTCAGAAAATAGGCGTACACACGCTTTTCCACACCTTTCACTCCCGATGCATTTTCGAAAGGAGTGAGCGCCACAGGATACCTGCCCAAATCAAGTGCTTCAGAGCGCAACACAGCTACATCCCTGTAGTCGGGATCATTTGAATATATCTTGTCCAGATCGTAATAGGCTTTTCGGTAGCGGCCTGCATCGAAGTGTTCGGTAGCGCTGATATAGAGCGGTTCATTGATGGCAATACCTTTGAGCTCACCGACGTCTTTGTAGTTCGGGTCAAGCCGCATGACTTCCTTAAACCTCACCTTGGCTTCATCGAATCGGCGCTCGGCCATCATGTCATTCGCTTCCGCATAGAGTGCACGGAGATGCTCGCTTTTGGAGTATTCATAGTCCTCGGCGTAGTGCGATGCAGCGTCCAGATCGATGCCGACACGTTTTACTTTGTCCCTGTACTCCATGGCATCGGTATAGGCGGCTACCGCTTGTCGGTGCTCTTCCATCGCCCGATGGCGCGAGAAGACATCCATCTTGTCGTTGAAAACACGGCTTGAAGTATTGGTGAGTCCGATTCTCGCATCCACATTGTTGCGGTCTCGCAGGAGCGCATTAAAGTAGAAATTGGCGGCTTCGGTGTAAAGGCCGGCCTCCTCCATCTGGGCGCCTCGCTTTACCAATCCGCGCGCTCCCGTGCAGCCTGAAAGGACAGTTAAAATGATGAGTAAAACAGGTATCCACCGCATTGATGCAGTGAACCTTGTTGTTGCGATGTGGCCGCGTGCCGAATTATTTGCTCTCCAAAAATTCATCAAGTTCTTCTATTGAATCGCTGAAGGTAAAAACATCATTTACTTTCCAATAATTTTCGGGGTCGCTGCAGCCGGTGTCGGAGGAGAAGTTGGCATACCTGTACTGCGGGTTTCGGTGGTTTTCACTGTTGTGGTGGTTTCCGAAGAGGTGGTAGTCAGGGGGTCGTCGATGTCCATATTAATGGTCACGCGTTGTTCGCCGACGCCCACATCCATTCGCACCGATTCACCTTTACCGCCGCGTGTGGTGGTTGTCGTGGTGGTTGTTGTGGTTCCTGCAGGGGTGATCACCGCGGCGCCGGGCTCCTGTCGATCAGTCCTGTCGGTAGCTGCAGGTGGAGGAGGGGGCGGTGCAGGTGCCTCTATTTTCGCCAGGTCGATTGGTTGTGGTTCGCCGAAGGGGCGCACCGCATATTTACCGTTTCGCTTCAGTACCACATTTGCGCGCTGGTGCATGCCTGGTTGAAGTGCAAAATTTTGTGTCACTCCTCCCAGAGAGGCATCTTCAAAATTTACGGTCACTTTGTGGAAGTCGCCTTTGAGGCCTGTGGCTTGCACATTGGTGGCAGGCACATCGTTTTGAACCTGACCGTTCATAATGAGGGTGAATTTTTCTCCGTTTTCCGAAAAAACCTCGAGAATCGAAGTCTTTTGAGCGTAAGCGCCGATGCAAACAAGGGCGGCGAAGATTGTCGATAGTAATAAGCCTTTTTTCATGGTTGGAAGTTTTAAAAAAAATATTGTTGTCGCGAGACGTCTAAACAAGCCCTGTGCCAAACCTCGCTTCATAGTTTTACAAACATACTGTGGAAAAGAAATAAGGTTGCGAACAGGCCCTTCGAATGTAGGAATTTTACCTTCGTTCATTGAAATCATACCATCGAAAAAAATATTCATGCAAAACATACTCATTATCGGAGCAGGTCGCTCATCCATCTACCTCATTGACTACTTATTTGAACACGCTTCGGCCTACGGTTGGAAAATAACAGTGGCCGATGCCGCTCCTGATGCCGCTCGAAAGCTGCTCGGAGACGCAGTTTCCGATAGTATAACTGAATTCGACGCCACCGACGGCCCCTCCCGCGAAAAACTGATCACCGAATGTGATCTGGTAATCAGCATGCTGCCCGCCTTTTTGCATGTCGAAGTGGCAAAAGACTGCCTCAGGCTTAAAAAACACCTCATCACGCCCAGCTATATTTCCAAGGAAATGCGGGAAATGGAGAGCGAGGTCAAAGCCGCGGGATTGATCTTCCTCAACGAACTGGGCGTAGATCCCGGCATTGATCACATGTCGGCCATGCGAATGCTCGACGAGGTGAGGGACCGCGGCGGGGAGGTGACCCGCTTCGAGAGCTTTACCGGCGGCCTGGTGGCCCCCGAGAGCGACAACAACCCGTGGAATTATAAATTCACCTGGAATCCCCGCAACGTAGTACTTGCAGGGCAGGGGGGTGCTGTGAAGTTCAGGCACAACGGGAAGTTCAAGTACATTCCTTATCAAAAGCTTTTTCGCCGCACCGAGATTATCGAAATTCCCGAATACGGTCGCTTCGAGGGCTACGCAAATCGCGATTCCTTGAATTACCGTGAGCTCTATGACTTGGAGAATGTCCCCACCATTTACCGAGGCACATTGCGCCGCGTAGGGTATTGCCGTGCCTGGGACATCTTTGTGCAGATGGGAATGACCGACGACTCTTACATCATGGCCGATTCTGCCGATATCACCCATCGACAGTTTACCAACAGCTTTTTGGCCTTTAATGCTTCCGATAGCGTCGAACTCAAACTGATGCACTACATGAAGCTCGACCAGGATAGCGAGGTGATTGAGAAGCTGAATTGGCTTGGAATTTTCGACGATGAGCCGGTGGGGCTGGGCAAGAACGCCACGCCTGCCCAAATCCTCCAACGAATTCTGGAGAAGAAATGGTCGCTGGAGCCCGAAGACAAGGACATGATCGTGATGTGGCACAAGCTGCACACGCTGGAGGCCGGCGAATCTTCCGAACGCGAATTTCACTCCAGCATGGTGGTGATTGGTGAGCCCCGCCCCAAAACGGCCATGGCCAAGACGGTAGGGCTTCCGGTGGCAATGGCGGCCAAACTTGTGCTGACGGGTGAATTTAAGACCCCCGGTGTTCACATGCCTGTCATTCCCGAGTTGTATTCACCAATCCTCGAGGAGCTCGAGACTTATGGAATCTCATTCACCGAAAAAGAATACACCGGTGAAGACGCTGCTCAGGCTGTCTGAATTCCTCAATCTTCTTATTCGGGAAGCGCCACGATCAATTTTTTAAATGATTTCGTGATCAGCCTTATGACGTAAACCAACTCTGCTCCTCAGGGAACAGACCTCGCAATTAAGAAAATAAAAGGTCAGTTAATTGAATCAGGGGATAATTACGGAAACCACAGCGCTTGGCTCAACAGATAAGTTTGGGAAAATAATCTGTCCCGTCTGGTTTTCATATGACTCATCAAAGTTGGCATCGCCGTAAAGCACCACCGAAAGTACTGATCCGGGAGTGTTGGGGATGCTGCCAAACAACTCCTCTTCCAGCACATCTTCGAGGTCTTCGACTGTCGAGGTAACGTGTTTTTGGAAAATGTAATTCTGACGTGTCACGCTGTTGCCGATTCCCACAAAAATGCGGTATCCTTTGGCTTGCCCTGTTGGTGGTGGTGGCGGTACCATGGTAGCCGATATAGAAAGCGTTAAGGGAGTGCCCTGCTCAGGATTTCCATTAAGTACAGCCTGAACGCTGTTAAAAGAGGTCGTTGGCAGCTTTGTCAAAGTAACGGAAGGTATCTGCTGAAATCCATCGATGATTTCAAATCGCGGATTGGTTGTAATCACGCGCAGACCATTTTTCTCGACAGTTCCAAAATTGTTTTTGGAATACCTCATGATGTAAGTGCCTGTGGGAGCATTTGAAAGGCGGTATACGCCTGTGTTGTTACCCATTACATTGAAATTGCGAAAACCTGTTTCCAAGTATACGCTTACGCCTGATCTTTCGTCGTACAGTGGCTGTCCGAATTCATTCTGCGTGAAGACACGTCCTTCAATATTCGTCGTCGCCGGAGGTTCCGGAAAGTCGTCGTCATTGCAGGACGTTAATAAGAATGCCTGTACCGGCATTACAATCAGAAGTAGAATGTTCTTAAATATTCCCATATGGTCAGAGACGAAATAAACCGCAAGATAAAAGAATAATTTGTGATAGAATGGTATCTGATTGAGTTTTGCACATAACCATGTGTTTACATCAGTGGGAAATGGCTCCATTACGTTTCAAGTCACGCGGGTTGCTCCTTACAATTTGAGGTAAAAAGGCTTTAGCAGTCGGGTGAACTCTTCGGTGTACCTGTGCCGCTCTTCCGTTTCTATGGCAAAATCTGCGCTGATGTCTACAGCAGTTGGCACTGCTTCGCGAGTGATTGCAAAAAGTACACGGTGCGGAGGTTTTTCCGGAAGGGGCTTCACGGGCTGCTCGGCTGCGATAATCAATCCACGGTTCAAGGCATCTTTCTTCACGACCGACCAAAGCTCGGCGGGATATATGCCTGCCAGTAATCCGCTTGGAGCGAGCAAATTGGTGGCGTTTAGCAACTCAGTATGACTCAAGGTGTCATTGTGGCGCGCCATGTGGCGGCCTGGTTCAGGCGCGGGTAGGGAGTTTTTAAAAAATGGCGGATTGCTCACGATAAGGTCGAAGCGCTCATCTGTTTGAAAATCCTGTAGGGTGGATTCGATCAGTGTGATGCGATCAGCAAACGAGCTGCGCTCAAAGTTGTCTGCGGCGTCGAGGGCGGCATCCTTGTTGGGCTCAATGGCTGTGATCAGAGCATTCGGACAGCGCTGTGCGAGCATCAGGGCGATGAGTCCGGTGCCTGTGCCTACATCGAGAATGTTTTTGACTTTGTCGATGGGAGCCCATGCTCCGAGCAATGCTCCGTCCGTGCCCACCTTCATTGGTGCCCGATCCTGGTAAACTGAGAATTGCTTGAAGTGAAACGGTCGGCTCACCTGTTCACAGCTTGTTCATCCCAAGGAGCTCTTCGGGCACGGTCACATGCACGGTTTTCGCGGCTTTATCCACTTGCTTCACAAATCCGTCATTGAGTGGGATCAGAATTTCATTTTTTTCTGTGAGGACCTGAATAAGTGGGTTTTGACTGAAATCCAATACGTTCTCTACTTCCCCGAGAATACCAAATTCGGCGTCCTTCACGGTCATGCCTTTGAGCTCGTGGAGGTAGTACTGGTCGTCGGGCAGTTTAGGCAGCCTGTCCAGTGGCAGGAAGAGCTCCTTTCCGGAAATTTCCGTGGCGGCTTCGCGGTTGTCGATTCCTTCAAACTTGGTTCGCGCGAATCCTTTTTCATCAATGCTTATGGAGGTTATAAAGAAAGGATGGAGGGTACCGCGCATATCGATCAGGACGGATTTCAGTCCATTATAGGCCGCGGGGTCGTCCACGTCGAGGAAGAGAATGGTTTCGCCTTTGAAGCCGCGCACTTTCGAAACGTGGCCCAGGTAGTAGCAACTTTCTTTGTCAAGGGTCATCAGGGTGGTGTTTAAAACCTAAAAAGCCCCTGACCAATCATCCATAAGGAATGTGAGTCAGGGGCCTTTAAATGTTAGATTCAACGCAAAAAAGCGCGAACCGTTTATTTTTTCTCCTCTTCTTTAGGCTCTTCAGACTTGGCTTCGGGAGCTTTTTCTTCTTTGGCCTCAGCCTCGGGAGCTTCTTTTTTAGATTGTTCAGCTTTGGGAGCCTCTTCTTTCTTCTCTTCTGCAGGAGCAGCCTCAGCTTTCTCTTCAGCTTTAGGAGCATCTTCTTTCTTCTCTTCTACAGGAGCGGCTTCAGCTTTAGGAGCTTCTTCTTTCTTCTCTTCTGCAGGAGCGGCTTCCGCTTTCTCTTCAGCTTTGGGAGCTTCTTCCTTCTTCTCTTCTGCAGGAGCGGCTTCAGCTTTCGGAGCTTCTTCTTTCTTCTCTTCTGCAGGAGCGGCTTCAGCTTTCTCTTCAGCTTTAGGAGCTTCTTCCTTCTTCTCTTCAGCGGGAGCAGCTTCAGCTTTCTCTTCAGCTTTTGGAGCTTCTTCTTTCACTTCTTCTACAGGAGCGGCTTCAGCTTTGGGAG
>JAIVHQ010000383.1 GCA_020200995.1 Flavobacteriales bacterium | reverse complement strand
GGCGGTATATTTTTCGAGAGCGTGGTTCAAAACCAATTGATTGAATTCATTGCTTGAGAAGCATGCGCAGCTGTATGCTGCTGAGGACGAAGATGATAATTTTTTGATCAATATGTGTGTCCCGCCGGAAAAAATGAGGGGTATTCGTGTAAACATTACCTATCCTTCATAAAGTTTCCGAAATGAGGTTGATCTTCTTCACATCGCCCGATTAAGGCAGCAGATCTTTATTAACTTCGCCTTAAAGAAGGTGCGCAGCGCTTCAAAGCTGCAGCCATAAATCTTAAAGCCCGAACAAATGGAAAAGACAATTGAGCCCGTTAATTTCAGTGCAAGCCCTGAACTCATTGCCCAGGTAGAAACCATATTTGACAAACTCGTAAAGTTCAATGACCGCATTGTAAGCGCCGATATTTACCTGAAGGCGCTTTCTGAGACGCCCCAAGGCCTTAAAAAAGTAGATGTGCGCATCTTTCTTCCCGGCCGCGATATTTTCGTGGAGCAGGAAGCGGACTCATTTGTGTCGGCTGCTCAACAGGCCTTTGACAGGCTTAAGTTGCTTTTGATCAAAGAGAAAGAGAAGATGAAGCGTTGATTTTAGTCGCCTGAGGGTGCGATTTTACCGTAAGTTCGTTCAATTATTGTGTGCCGTGCGAAATAGCAGGCCGCATCTTCCGTTATACTTATTGGCTTCTTTAATCGAGGCATGTAACCTACATCTATTTAGCCCGTAGCTAAAAACCGATCAGCGACTCTTTTATGAAGTATTATCTACCGCTTCTAACCATTCTGATACCCACCTGCCTCATTGCTCAGGAAGGCATGTTCGACAATCCCGAATCGGAGTGGTACCTGGCGCACTCATACATCAACCCAAATGCTGAAAGTCCCGCTTTTACCGAGACCCGTTCTACGGTATTTGCTTTTGACGGTGATACCCTCATCAGTGGTGATCAGTGGCAGAAGCTCTTCACTTACCTGGACAAGTCCATGCAAGGCGAAGCTGTACTTGAAGGAATACTGAGGGTAGAAGGAGACTTGGTTCTTTACCGCAACACTACAGGTAAAATTGATACCCTGTACAATTTTGGCCTTGGGTTGGGTGATCATTTCACCTTTAAATTGGACAGCGACACAGTTAGAATGAAAGTGATCAACGTTGATGAAGTAAAAGTCAACGGCCTGAATCGAAAAAGAATCATTTTTGGAGAGCCCGATGAAGTATCCCTCTACGGGGTGATGAAAGAAGTGTGGATCGAAGGGGTGGGAAGTGTCCACGGCCCTCTCTTTCCTTGTGCTCCGCGCATGTTCAGTACAGAATTTACCGATGCCCTCGATCTCACCTGTGCCCGTATCGAGGGAAAAGTCATTTGGAACAATACCAATTATGAAGATTGCTATGTAGCCAACATTCTCTCGGCCGAAAATAAAGATGCGGATACCCCTTTTTCCGTCTATCCCAATCCCTTCCATCAGGAAATTTACCTCGATGGACCCTTCATGGGTGGAGCAGGAGCCGAAGTGAGGGTGTACGACATGCAGGGCCGCAAAGTGCACAACTCACAATTGCCTGTCGGCAAAAGGCAGCTCTCTTTGAATGGACTCGGTTCAGGAGTGTATCTCCTTGAAATAGCATGGGAAGGGGAGTCGTATTTTCAGAAAATCGTTAAATAGCGAATTGCTCAAATCCACGAGGATTCCCGTTGATGTCGATGCGTTCCATTTACCCCCTCCACTTATGAACTTTAGATTTCTGTGCTTGTGGGTGCTCCTTGTCGCAGCACCGGGTGCATTACATGCTCAAAAAGTGCATACGGCGGGCAAAGCAAAGAATGTGATGACAGGTGCCGACCTATCGGCCCATGCACACCTGGATAGCCTGATGCGGAGGCCGGGAATGATAGCACTCGGACCGCTGGAGAATCTTCGCGGTGAAATTACAGTTCTCGACGGTATTCCCTTTGTGAGCACTGTGATCAACGGTGGTGTTTCAACTATTGAAAGTGCGGATGTAGCAGCCCCTTTTCTCGCCTACGCCTACGTAGAGGAATGGGAGCGTATTTCAGCTTCCGTGAGGTTCGACGGGTTGCGATCAATTGAGTCATTTATTGACAGCATCGCACAGGCTTCCGGGATCAATACCGAGGTGCCGTTTCCATTTGTACTGAATGCTTCATGGCGCGAATATGAATACCACGTTATCATGAGAGATACCACGGAGAAAATCCATTCTCACGAGGCCCACAAACGTGCAAAAGTCAGGTTTTACGAAAATGATACCCCCGCAGATCTTGTCGGCTTTTTTTCGCGGCACCACGAAGGTGTTTTTACCCACAAGGGTCAATTTATACATATGCACGTGCTGACCACTGATCGAACG
>JAIVHQ010000382.1 GCA_020200995.1 Flavobacteriales bacterium | reverse complement strand
AGCCTGGAGGAGGCTGTTGGCCCCGAGGCGGTTGGCTCCGTGGTCGGAAAAATTGGCCTCGCCGAGCACAAACAGGCCCGGGAGGTTGCTCATCAGTCGGTAGTCGACCCAGAGGCCGCCCATGCTGAAGTGGGCGGAGGGTGCGATCATCATAGGCTCGCCGTAAGCGTCCATACCCGTGATTTTTCGGTACATGCCGAATAGGTTGCCGTAGCGCTGTTCGATGGCTTTCTTGCCATCGCGCTCCATGGCGTCTTTGAAATCGAGGTAGACGGCATTTTTCATCGGGCCCACGCCGCAGCCCGCGTCGATGCGTTCCTTGGCAGCGCGCGATGAGATGTCGCGGGGCGCCAGGTTGCCGTAGGCAGGGTAGCGGCGCTCGAGGTAGTAATCTCGGTCGGCCTCGGGGATCTCGGCAGGCGGGCGGTTGTCGTCGGGTGATTTGGGCACCCAGATGCGGCCGTCGTTGCGAAGTGATTCGCTCATCAGGGTGAGCTTGCTTTGATAGCCTCCTAGTTGCGGCAGCGAGGTGGGGTGAAATTGGGTCCAGCTCGGCGCCGCCATGAGCGCACCCTTGCGGTGGGCCCGCCAGATGGCCGTGGCGTTGCAGTTCATGGCGAGGGTGCTGAGGTAGTATATTTTGCCGTAGCCGCCCGTGGCCAGGATGAGGGCATCGCAGGCGTGGGTGGTGATCTCGCCAGTATCTAGGTTGCGCACCGTCACGCCTTTCGCCTTTCCGGAAACGGTGATAACATCGAGCATTTCGCTGCGGGTGTGAAGTGTGAGGTTGTCGGTCGCGCTTTGTCGCATGAGGGCTTGATAGGCTCCGAGGAGGAGCTGCTGCCCCGTTTGGCCGCGGGCGTAAAACGTGCGGCTCACCTGCACCCCGCCGAAAGAGCGGTTGCTGAGGTAGCCGCTGTACTCGCGGGCGAAGGGCACGCCTTGGGCCACTGCCTGATCGATGAGCTCCATGCTGCACTCGGCGAGGCGGTACACGTTGGCCTCGCGTGCGCGAAAATCGCCGCCCTTGAGGGTGTCGTAAAACATACGCCACACGCTATCGCCGTCGTTCTTGTAGTCCTTGGCGGCATTCACACCGCCCTGCGCAGCCACGGAATGCGCGCGGCGCGGCGAGTCGTGAAAGGTGAATACTTCGACCTTGAACCCCAACTCTGCGAGGCTGGCCGCCGAGGATGCCCCGGCCAGACCCGTGCCGACCACGATGATTTTGTATTTGCGGCGGTTGGCCGGATTGATGAGTTTGGCGGAAGCCCGATAATTGGTCCATTTATCCTGGAGTGGACCTTCAGGTATTTTGGCATCGATCATAATGTGAAGATAATCATCCCTCCTTGAAATCAGTGCATATTAAATGGAATTTAAGCAGGGACCACACCGAAGTCGAATTATGTAGTCCGAAAGGTAAATTATGTACAATCGGGCTTTGATGGGCAATAATAAACCCCAATGCGATCATCATGTTCACATTTAGAATACACCCTTCGGGCATATATTCAATTAAACTATTCATTTAATGAAATATTGGTAGAAGGAAAGGTCATTCGATAAAAATACATATACCAGGAAGCACTTATCACGATAATTTAATATTTACTGAAAGTTAATTTTTATCTTTACTTCGATAACCGACTGTTTTTAACCACCTTTTAACCATTCGTGACGATGAAAAAGCTCCGCGACGCCTTACCACTTCTCGTTTTTACATTTCTCACTCAAACTATTCAGGCGCAAAATGTCGGCATCAACGATGCCGGCACCCCGGGCAACGTCAGCGCCATGCTCGACGTGGAGAGCACGAGCAAAGGATTGCTGATTCCGCGTATGACAGCTGCGCAGCGCGGTGTTATCGGCAGCCCTGCCGAGGGCCTGCTGGTCTATCAAAACGATGGCGATGCCGGTTTTTACTTTTACAACGGCACTGAATGGGAGCTCATCCTCGGGCGCAGCAAAGGCTGGAGCCTGGAAGGGAATTCGGGCACTGATGTCGCTAATAACTATGTGGGAACAGCGGACGAGGAGGACTTGTCCATCGGCACCAACGGTGTGGGCCGTATCAGGGTGGTCGGTGACGGCGCGGGGACGGTGATCAACGGAGCTATGCCGCTTGCGGGGACCATATTGAGTAGCTACTCGATCGGAAACGACGATGCCATAACAGGACTCGCATTGGAAGACGGCGACGGCGTGTGGGGTCTCGCCAGTGGAGCGGGCGATGGTGTGTACGGCTACTCTCCCAACGGTACGGGCGTGTGGGGCGATTCAGGGGGAACCGGGGATGGTGTTTTCGGCGCCAATAATGCAGGCGGAACAGGTGTGTACGCCCTGAACACAGGCACAGGAAGGGCACTTGAAGTAGCTAAAAGC
>JAIVHQ010000381.1 GCA_020200995.1 Flavobacteriales bacterium | reverse complement strand
CGGTGCTCACATCTGCGCGACGAAGTCAGTAAAAACTTCTTTGTGCCGGTCGAGGTCCAAATCGGGAGAAACCGACACCCGGGCGATGTAATCTTTATCGGCCTCCTTGGTGGTGCCCTGGGTGGAAGTAGCGGGAATGGTCCAGTAGCAGCCCTTCAATTGTCCGTAGCTCACGCAGTGCTTGCTTTCGGTCGGAATTTCGGTGATCATCATGCGGATCAGTTCATGGTTCATGGCCCGCTTGTAAGCTTCTCGTTCAGCTTCGGAATTGCCTTTGGTGGGCAGGTCGAGTGAAAATACAGAAGGGGTAAATCCGCGGTTTGCCAACTCCTCTGATACGAAATTGATTTTTGCCGCGGGCAGGGTTTTCTCGATGAAATTGACAAATGTCCGCGTATTTTGATAAGCCCCCTGAATCCGCTGAATCATGGACGGCATTTGCTCAGCGAGGATTTGGACCTGGTGGTTCGTGGCCTCGTTGTCGCACAAGCGCAGGTGCTTGTCGATCTTTTCCATCAGGGGTTCGGCTTCTTTATTGACCACGCAGTAGCCGGCCGTGCATTTGCCTCCGCTCGGAAATTTGGATCCGCTGACGTACGAGATGGTGCGCACCGACGAAAGTATCCCGGCATCGCCCAGAAACTGAACATTGGGGCAGAAAGTCTGATCGAGGATAAAAACAGGATCTACCGCGGGAGTGCCGGCGGGCGTTTTGCGTTTTTTGCTCAAAGCGGCCCGCAGTGCTTCCAAATCCGGGACTTCCACCCTCGGATTGGTCGGGATTTCGGCGATGATGTAGGGCACGGCATCTTCCTCAGCCACGCGATCAAGCACGCGGTTGGTGCTGTCCGTCATGTCGTTGTCGCCATCTACCGGCAGGTCTAAAATCTCCACGTGATCAAGGCAAGCCGCCACGCGCCTGGCCTGATCGTTGGTGCCGCCGTAGCAGTTGGGCGGAACGATTATTTTAATGGGTTTTCCCGGATGGTTCTCAAGGGCGTAATCGATCAGCCCCATCATGATCGCATACTGCACGGAAAGGCCCGATGATCCCAGTACGGCATCGGTTTGCGTATTTGTAATCGTCCGTATGGATTTCAACACCTCCGCCTTGTCGGCTGCCACATTGCCACTTTCAGAGCCCGTGGCAGAGCCGCCAGTGAGCTGCTGCAGGGCAGAGTAACAAGCGGAGGGTGTCATCGCAATCGTCTCCCTGCGGCGCACATGCTGAATGGCCGCGATGTAGCTTTTGTCCGCTGTGACGTTTACCGCCAAAATACTTCCGAGCCCTTCGTGAATGCCCACGAAAAAGTCGATGTTCGGATTGAGTTCTACAGTGCCCACCTCGCCGCGTCCTGCAACAAAAACGGTGGTACCGTCGAATTTCGAAACATCTCCTGCAGATTTCACCTCTTCGATTTCAAAATCGTAGCCGTACACCCGCCTCACGGACTCGGGGTCGAAGGCTTCGGGCAATTTGCCGCGGTGCAGGATTCTCGTCGGCTTGCGATCGAACAGGTTTTTCCTCAAAACAGCCAAAACAGGTACAGTGCGCGAAGAGAAACTGATGACATTCCGCGGCGGGAGACCGTTCATTTTGGCGATGGCCCATTCGAGCACCGACGACAAGGGGTGCCCCAGCCGGATGTAGTCGTAGGCTGTGGGCAATTCATTCAGTTCAGCCGTGTCGGAAATGCCCTTTTCAATCACCTTTTCGAATGCCTCGAGGAACTCGGTTTTCGCTGCTTCCTCATTGTAAATGTCGAGTCGGTGGGTGGTGAGGTACTTCCAATCATCGGGCGCGTGATCGATTATATCTCTGAGATTTTGCAGCAGTTTTTCGTTCTTCATGGGTAAGATTTTAAAACGGGGCTGCAAAGGTATAGCCATTATTGCGGCTTAGCGAAGTTTCGGCAAAATTTCAGCTCCCGCGCCCAAATTAACACAGCATTTGCTTAATTTGCCGCTTCAACATATGAAGCTAAATAAATGTACACTGCGATATAAAGCATGTTGCTTCAGCATGCTTTTCCTCACGTGGGCACCGAGTGTGGTTTTGGCCCAGACCGGCCTTAGCGTGCGGGGGATGATGGTAAATCCGATGAACGACGCGCCCTTTTTGCTCGGGGGAACCCTCACCTGGGAAGGCGGTTTTTCCGTCGCATTGGGCGATGAAAATCGCTGGCAAGGCCGGGGCACGATCGGTATCATCTACTTCGATATTCGGTTTCCCGAAATTCCTTCATACGCCATCGCTTCATCATCCGTCGGAGAGTTCACCGTATTTCCCGGAGTCCTTCGCCAGGAGAGTTTCGGAGTGATGCACGTCTCGATCGGGGTCGATTACAATGTGATCCTGACCGAAAGGTTTCGCGCTTACGTAGG
>JAIVHQ010000169.1:2496-6581 GCA_020200995.1 Flavobacteriales bacterium | reverse complement strand
GAGTCGGTCATCGCGCACGTTGAGCATTTTGATGATGCGCTGATTGCTCACCACGCCTTCCGATACGCCGGAGTAAAAACTGTCGCGCGAAAGGTAGTCCAGCCGGTCCATGTCGAGCTGACCGCTCACCAGTTGGTGGAGGAATTTTTTCGGATACTCATCGCGGAAAATTGCGATTCCCGTGGTCAATTTCCCGCCAAACTCGGCGTTGAGGCGCTCCATCAGCAGGCCCGAGATCACTTCGTGGTTTACATCTTTCACGATAGAAAACTCGAGGCTGTGTGAAAAAGGGCCGTGCCCGATGTCGTGCAGCAGGATGGCTACCTTGGCACCGAGGGCTTCCTCAGCGCTGATTACAACCCCCTTGTCGCGGAGGTTGAGAATGGCCAAGCCCATGAGGTGCATGGCGCCTAAGGCGTGGTGAAACCGCGTGTGCAGGGCGCCGGGATACACCAAATGCGACATACCCACCTGCTTAATCCGGCGCAGGCGCTGAAAATCGGGGTGCTCGATGAGGTCGAAAATCAGCTCGTCGGGCACGGTGATAAAGCCGTACACGGGATCATTCAGGATTTTTCGCTTGTTGAGGGGTTGCGATCGGGTGGTCACTTTGCAGACTTTAAGCTTCGGGGCACACTAAAGGCCCGCTATTTTTGTTTACTTAGCACAAAGTAAACCAATTTGGCGCACAGGCGCGCCGAAACCTAACTACTCCAATATATATGTCATCAAAAATACTCTGGGCCGATGATGAAATCGACCTGCTCAAACCGCACATTCTTTTCCTTTCGGAAAAAGGCTACGACGTGACCACTGTCAACAACGGCTCCGATGCCGCCGAACTCGTGGAGAGCGAAGATTTCGACATTGTATTTTTGGACGAAAATATGCCGGGCCTCTCAGGCCTCGAAACCCTAACGCGGATCAAGAAAAGCAAACCCGCCGTCCCTGTGGTGATGATCACCAAGAGCGAGGAGGAGAGCATCATGGAAGAGGCCATCGGCTCCAAGATTTCGGATTACCTCATTAAGCCCGTAAATCCCAATCAGCTTTTGCTGTCAGTGAAGAAAAACCTGGACAATAAAAAGCTGATCAACGAAAAGACCACCAGCAGCTACCGCTCGGCGTTTCAAAATATCGGCATGCAGCTCAACGACCGCCTTGATGTGGAAGACTGGAAAGAGGTGTACCGAAAACTCATCTTCTGGGAACTGGAACTCGAAAGCGGCAGCGATGGCGTGATGGAGGAGGTGCTCACCATGCAAAAGAGCGAGGCCAATGCCTATTTTTCCAAATACGTCACTGAGAATTATATCGACTGGGTCAATGGCCGAGGTGGCGATGTGCCCCTGATGTCGCACAACGTATTTCGCGACAAGGTAGTTCCCCTAATCGGTGACGAACCCCTCTTCCTGATCATGATCGACAACCTGCGCTACGATCAGTGGAAGACCATCGAGCCCGCACTCTCCGACATGTTTCGCACCACCGAAGAGGAAATTTATTTCAGCATCCTGCCTACAGCCACGCAATATGCGCGCAACAGCTTTTTTGCCGGCCTGATGCCGAGCGAGATTCAAAAAGTCCACCCCAAGCTCTGGAAAAACGACGAAGACGACGGGGGAAAAAACATGTTTGAAGAAGACCTCCTCGGTCATCACCTCAAGCGCCTAGGCAAAGACATTAAATACAGCTACAACAAGATTACCAAGCTGGACGCCGGCCGGAAGCTGGGCGAAAACATTTCCAACCTGATGGGAAATTCGCTCAACGTGATTGTATACAACTTTGTCGACATGCTTTCGCATCACCACCGATCACGGCACCATACAGGTGGCCGATCCCGAAAAGGTAATCGGCGACCGAAATACGAGTACCAACCTTCGCTACAAGCTGGGGCGCAACCTCAACTACGATGCTAAAAAGGTGTGGGCGGTCACCAAGCCCGAGGACATTTTCCTGCCGAAGTCGAACATGACGTCGAGCTACATCTTCGCCAAGGAGCGGCAATACTTCGTGTATCCCAACAATTACAACCACTTTGTCAACTTCTACCGCGACACTTTTCAGCACGGCGGCATTTCCCTCCAGGAGATGCTCATCCCCTTTGCGGTACTCAATCCGCGCAAGTGAAACCGATGATTGTAGAGCGCCCGGAGGGCCTCCCCGAGGCTGCCCGTGCCCTACTCGCAGAGGTGGGCGATGCGCGTGTGTTTGCCCTTTACGGGAAAATGGGGGCCGGCAAGACTGCATTTATCGCAGCCCTGGTGCAGGCCTTGGGGGTGGCAGAGCGCAGCAGCAGTCCCACGTACGCACTTGTCAATGAATACCTCGGCGGCGACGGCGAGCCCGTGTACCATTTTGATTTTTACCGCATCGAATCGGTCGAGGAAGCCTACGACATGGGCTTTGATGAGTACGTCTACAGCGGCCATTACTGCTTTATCGAATGGCCCGAGCGCATCGCGGAATTGCTGCCCGATGAGGCCGTCAGCGTTTTCATCGAAGTGATGGGCGGAGGGGCGCGCAGCATTCGCGTCGAAGTCCCGGAATAGCTCCACCCGGTCCGATAGTCTGCAATCTGTGCCGCTAAATCCCGCGGGCCGGCTTATTTTTGTACTTTCAAACCCGCAAGGCCTGCCCGTAAATCGGGCGGGGGAACCATTACCGCCCATGATCAGCTCAAAAGAAGCCCTCAAAGCTCTGGCCCGCGAGGCCTCATTGCAGCCGAAAGAAGAATTGCTCAGAGTAGGAAACCGCGGCAAACGCCTTGAAATCGGCATTCCGAAAGAAACCACCTATCAGGAAAACCGCGTGGCCCTCGTGCCTGACGCGGTGGCAGTGCTCGTAAACAACGGCCACGATGTGGTGGTGGAAACGGGAGCCGGCAAGAATGCGAGTTTCGACGACCGCATGTACAGCGAGGCCGGCGCCAAAATCGCCTACGACCGCAAAGAAGTGTTTCAATGCGAGATTGTGCTCAAAGTAGCTCCTCCCGGTACCGAAGAGATTGCCATGATGGGCCACAAAGTCACCCTGTTTTCGGCCCTCCAGCTCAGCGTGCGGCCCCGTGACACCCTCAAAAGATTGATGGAGAAAAAAGTCTCCGCCATTGCCTGGGACTACATTCAGGACGAAGAAGAAATTTACACCGTGGTGCGCGCCATGGGCGAAATAGCCGGGAATGCCGCCGTGGTGATCGCCGCCGAATACCTCAGCAAGGGCAGCGGTGGGCAGGGCCTCATGTTCGGAGGCATCTCCGGGGTGGCGCCAACCGAAGTGGTTATCATCGGAGCGGGCACGGTGGCCGAGTACGCCACGCGGGCTGCACTCGGGCTCGGTGCACTGGTCAAGGTCTTCGATTTTTCCATTTACCGTCTCCGCCGATTGCAAAATGCCATCAACCAGCGTGTGTACACTTCCGTGATCCAGCCCGAAGAGCTGCGACGCGCCCTGCAGCAGGCCGATGTCGCCATCGGAGCCCTGCGCAATGTCAACGGCCGCACCCCCACCGTGGTCACCGAAGGCATGGTGCGTGAGATGAAGGAAGGCTCGGTCATTGTTGATATTTCCATTGACAAGGGCGGGTGCTTCGAAACATCGGATGTGACCAACCACGCCAACCCGATTTTTCACAAATTCGGTGTGGTGCACTACTGCGTGCCCAATGTGGCCTCGCGGGTAAGTCGGTCGGCTTCCGTGGCCCTGAGCAATGTGTTCGCCCCCATCTTGCTGGAAATCGGAAACGAAGGCGGTTGTGCCAGCCTGATCAAAAAAAATCAGGGGTTCAGGCACGGAGTGTATCTCTACAATGGAATTCTCACAAACGAGTCGCTCGGAGAGGCGTTCAGCCTGCCGTACAAAGACATTGACTTATTATTTGCAGCCTTTTAAATGAAATTTGCCCGACGCTTGCGCAGCTTTTTAATCGGTGTCGGCCTCGGCTGCATCCTGGTGGCCTTCTTTTTTTACGATCGCCTCAACCTCCTCACTGATTGGCTGCCCAATGAGCGGGTCTTGGTTCGCCTCCAAATGACTGAAGCGGCTTACACCCCGGAATCCCTGTGCCGATTGGAGTGCCTCGG
>JAIVHQ010000169.1:0-2400 GCA_020200995.1 Flavobacteriales bacterium | reverse complement strand
GGTGACCACCTCGTGCGGATGACCTTTGATGCGGACGAAATTGCAAGCACCCTCACCGAGGTGGATCGGCCCAATGCACCGGTGGAATGTGCTTGTGATTGAGTTCGTAGTTGCGGCGCCATTAACAGGTTGGCGCTGCAGCGCTACGCAGGATTTGCCCGCCTCCCGAACGGACAGGAAATCCTGCGGCAATCCAGCCCACAAAGAGGTGACGGGATCGAGTTCGTGTAATAAACGATTCCCAAAGCCGCCTGAATTTTGAATTTACTTTCCGACTTCAAAGCCGGTTTTACGCCCTTCGGTTGTGAGACCGCTTCGGATTCTAAGATAAAACCAAATGAAGCTTTCAACGATATTTGACTTTTCATCTGTAGGTTTCAATGTAAAGATGATCGAAAAGAAGCTTTTGGGCTATCAATGGAATAAATTCAAGCAACTATTTACCTGCACAAGGATTATCTTCCCCTTGGGTTTGTTTTTTATCTTTTTTCAATCCTCAGCTTTATCACAGGATTCAAAAGCTTGGATCCTGATGATGATCGGTTTCACGTTGTTTTCATTTATCCGCGTAGTTATCCGCTATTGGAATTCCCGCGAAAAGTATAAAAAGTATGTCCCTTATATGGCATCCAACTCTGTGATCCAACTGATCAATTTGGGGTAATTATCTGTACGCAGGTAATTTTTTTGTCTATTGACAGGAAGGCTCCCGCCAAGGATTAATTTCCCTGCTTTTAATTCTTACCACTTTAGGCTCTATTTCCTTTCTTTTTATCAGCATCTTTTTTTTGCCGAGGATATTGGATAGAAGGATAGCGGATACGGAGGCTTTGATTGAGGTTTATGGGAAAATTAATTTCGGAACAAAAAATCAATTTTAATCTAACGTCTTCAACTTTCGCTCCAACTCATCCATGAGCTCCGGCATAAATTCAGGTTCCTGAAGCTGCCCTTCAAAACTCTTAGTAAAAGCCTCTATTGCTTCTTTTTGCCACTCTATCAACCCCATCGTTTTCATAAAGGCATGTACAACCAATTGTAATTGGGTATCCAAACCGGTCAAATAATACCATTCCAGGGTCCAACTCACCCCATCCCGCTCCGAACTAAAGATCGCATGCTGCTTATAATTCTGAACGCTATCAAGGGCTATTTTTACCAATACCATCGCCTGTTCAAGTTGCACAGGATTATTTTTATGGGCCATGGCCGAACTCTTTCCCTTGGATTCCAATCGAAGTTCGCCAACCTCTGAATTCGCCAAAAAAAGCCAATCCTGAAGGATTTTTCTTAGCTGGATCAAGACTCCCTCATAGGCATTCAAAATAGCCAAAACAGGCTGCCTGTTTTGATGCCAAACAGCACCAAAATCATCCAAGCCCATTTTTGCAGCCAGAGCAGCCGTTAATGCTTTCCCTTGAGAACCGAATGCCCGCATATCTCCTACCGGGCCGCCCAAGGAAACAGGAAATTGGAGTGCCTGTAAGGATTCAAGACTTGCCAGTAAAGGCATAAACCAATGATACAATTTATACCCAAAGGTCACCGGCAGGGCCTGCTGCTGCCGGGTGCGGGCCATGCAAATCCAATCCGCTTGTTGCAACCAGGGCAAGACATTTGCTCGAAGCCCCTGACCCAGTAATCGAATAAAGTCCTGATTCAATTGTTGCAAAGCCTTCATGTGTGCTGTATCGATCAAATCCTGGGAGGTAACCCCATAGTGCAGATATTTGTGAAAGACTTTATCTAATTTTTCTTTGATGGCAGCTACCAAGGCAATGGTAGGAATGCCATTATCAGCAGTGGATGCATTCAATTTTTCAATGAGTTCATCGTCTACAATAACACTTGAAATAGCTTCTTGGATCGGGAAAACAGCATCTTTGGGGATGATACCCAAATCTTCCTGACAGCTTGCCAAGGATGATTCAAACTGCAAGAGTGTTGCAATGAAAAATTCATCGTTGAAATGAGCAACAACCTGCTCATGCCCCCAATAACTGCTGAAAATTCTTCGGTCATCCATAGGTGTAAGTTAAGAAAAAAGAAGGGGGCCATAGTCCACAAGACTTGTAAATCGTGCTGCCAAATAGACATCTACATTCAGCTCCCCGGATTGTCAAACCAATTCCAAGGCGATGCTGATCCCTTGACCAACACCGATGCACATGGTGGCAATTCCTTTATGAGCTTTTCGGGCTTGCATTTCCAAGGCCAATGTTCCCGTAATTCTGGCTCCGGACATGCCCAATGGGTGGCCCAATGCGATGGCTCCTCCATTGACATTGACCCTTGGGTCATCAAAAGCAATACCCAACTCTTGCATGCAGGCCAAAGCCTGGGCTGCAAAAGCCTCGTTAAACTCATATAAATCAATATTCTCATCGTTCAAGCCTGTCC
>JAIVHQ010000380.1 GCA_020200995.1 Flavobacteriales bacterium | reverse complement strand
ATGACGTATTGCGGCCAAGGTTGAGTAACGTTATCTGCTGTATTGTTTTTCAATCCAAAAAAGGATGCCCCGTTTAAAAGTCCGAATCTTCATCGGGGTCAATGTCGGCATTCTTTCGCACCTGCTCGTTGATCAGCAACTTTGTGTAATGCCTGTTCCACCTTTCTTTTTTGGCTTCTGCCCTCTTTCCACGGCGTTTATCGACCACGATTTTGTCGAGGTTGTCGAGGTCGTCCATGGCTTTGATTTGCTTGGGTGAAGTGCGTTTGGGCATGATGGAGGGAATTGATTTTCGGAATTTATAACGGCTCCGGGCGCATAAAGTTGATGGGGTGAGACATGTGCCGAATTAGAAGCAACGAAATATGAAGGCGCAGGATTGCAAATCCTGGGTCCGTCCGCTCATTGGACGACCTAGTGGCCATTGATGCTGCGTATCTACTTGACTGTTCACACTTCTTTGGAAAACAAGAGGGCAGGATTACAATTCCTGTGAAGCGGTCCCGACTTAATTCCGAGATGAATGCATAGTCAAAGCGGGATTGATGACACAAGGAAATCAGAAAATATTATACTGATGACAGTGAATAAAAAATTCACACAGCTGTTTAAGTCGGCGATGTCGGACACCCAATTCAGCTGCCCATTGACTGATGACGCTGATTTGTATTGTGCAATCACCAATATTCATGATTTCGTGCATTCAGATTTTGGACTAATATTGCCCGCTCAAAAAAACACAAAAAAATGAAGAAGTATTTTGGTATAATTTTGATCGGACTCAGCGCCGGTTTTATTTCATGTGCAGATGATGACGACAGTGATGAAAACGGACCTGCGAGCAGTGGCCCGGCATTTGAAACAACCGTGAGAATCGAAGAAAACGGAGAAACAACAAATTACCCCGCATACGCCACATTTACTGAAGAATATGTCGATGCATTTGAGCTCTATGTTTTCAGCATCGATGCGGTCGAAAGTCTTGAGCTTTCCGAAGCGAAGTTTCTGATCGGGATGTCGATCTACAGTGAGACTCCTATTCTTGAAACCCTGGCGGCCGATACGAACTTTACATTTCAGGATTCATGGGTAGCCGGCGGTCCTGAAGACGACCTGGGGCTCGGAGTTACCTGGAGAGATGAATCGGGCAATTCCACACTCTATTCCGAGGTTGTAGAAGGTGGTATTTTCATTTCAGATTTAAACACCAACCGAATCAGGGGATTGTTTTCGTTTAAAATTGTCTCTCCCGCCACGGGCGACACCCTTACAGCCCGAACAAGTGAACTGATTGCTCGGCCGCAGGAGTAATCGATTTTATTACCGGTTCATTTATTTAAAGAAGGAGGCTTTCGGCCTCCTTTTTTATTCACTCTTTGCAAGTTGAAGTAAACATTCTCGATGTGGCGTTGATGGAAGCACTGCACGCTAGAATGCTTCGCAGGATTGCCTGTCCGTCCGTTAGGCGGGCAAATCCACATTCAACTGGTTTTGTCATCATTTTTGCAGGGCAAAAATGCCGCCAAAACCTTCTCGTTCATAGCGCCTTTGACTAATGTCATATCACCGCTCTGCGGTTCACACTTAATTGCACACCACAGCGCTTCCGCTCTGCACGTTGCGGACTTACGCTCCACTACACGCGTCAAGGCTCCGCAGTGATATTCATCCTGCGGAATATGGTACCACGTTCCTTTTAGAACTTAGACAGCCCGATGACAAGCCGCTCCGCACCGTGCGGCTTATGCCTGACTACACGCGTTAAGGCTCCGCCCGATTTGCCCGCCTACTGGACGGACAGGCAATCCTGTGGCTGTTCGATCATTGAATAACTTGGGGATTATTGCTACAGGAGCGCAGGATTGCAAACCCTGCGAAACACTACACACAAAATTCCTGAACCACCTTATTTCCGCAACCTGATAAAAACCTCCCTCCCCGCCCGAGGCGCAATGGAATTCCGGCAGCGCTCAAAGGTTTCCATTGTAAAAAGGTCTTCAAAATAAGGGCGGTACTCCTCTCGGTCGCCGCCGAAAGGCGGGTGGTCTTTGAAGAGCTCGTCTTCGAAAAGCACCCCGACGAGCTTTCCGCCGGGCTTGAGCAGGCTGTGCATCTTTTGGGCGTAAGCGCGGCGCAGTGTAGGATCGAGTGCACAGAAAAAGGTTTGCTCCAAAATGAGGTCGTAGGCGCCTTCATGTTCGAAAAAGTCGCCGAGGATGATGCGGTCGTCGGGGATGATCGCGGTGCGCTGCTTCAGGGCTTCAACGGCCCCGGGCGCTATGTCGATGAGGAATGTGTCGGCAAACCCATTTTCGAAAAGGTATTCGCCCTCATAAGCATTTCCGCAGCCGGGAATCAAAATGCGGATGGATTTATCGGTCAGTCCGTCGATGTACTCTTT
>JAIVHQ010000031.1 GCA_020200995.1 Flavobacteriales bacterium | reverse complement strand
GCTGCGACTCAGCGAACTCGCAGAAGTTCGCGAAGACTGGGATGAATCGACCGATGCGGGATTCCTCAACGGCAGCCCGGCCGTGTTTATCACCGTCAACACCCTCAACGAAGAAGACATCCTCGAAGCGGCTGAAAACGTGGAAAAATACGTCGCCGATTTCGCCAACACCAATCCAAGCGTTCAGCTTGTATTGGTGAAGGATGGGACTGTCACCCTCAATGAGCGCATCGCCCTGCTTCAAAAGAACGGGGTACTCGGTGCCATTTTGGTCTTTGTGATTTTGGCCCTTTTTCTGCGCATCAGATTGGCTTTTTGGGTAGCATTGGGCATCCCGGTTTCCTTTCTCGGGATGTTTATTCTGATTTACTTCACAGGCATCACCATCAATGTCTTGTCCCTTTTCGGGATGATTCTGGTGATCGGTATTCTCGTCGACGACGGGATTGTGGTGGGTGAAAACATATTTCAGCACTACGAACGGGGAAAATCTCCTTTCAGATCGGTAGTAGATGGAACGGTGGAAGTGTTCCCCTCCGTTTTTTCAGCCATTTTCACCACCTGCGTGGCCTTCTCGTTTTTCTACTTTGTGGAAGGCCGCCTCGGCGAGTTTTTCAGTGACGTGGCCGTGGTGGTGAGCGCCGCCCTGGCCTTCTCGCTCATTGAGGTGATCCTGTTTCTCCCCGCCCACCTGGCCCACAGCAAAGACCTCAGCAAGCAGGACAAGCCAAACAAAATCAAAAATGCGATCGAGCAGGTGCTGATTCGCTTTCGCGACAACGTATTTCAGCCCGCTTTGGAATTTTGCCTGAGGTACAAGGTGTTTACCTTTCTGGTCGGCACTGCGCTTTTTGTAATCACTATCGCCGCCATAGGCGGAGGCACCATCCGAACCACTTTCTTTCCGAACATCGAGCAGAACGAAATTACCGTAAGCCTCGAAATGCCTTCAGGCACATCCGAATCTGTGACCCGCGAAGCCATGGAGTACATCGTGCGACGGGTAGATGATCTCAATGGCGAATACGCAGCCCGCGAAGACGTGGGCAAGCCCATGTACACCGATGTGGAGGTGGTGCTCGGCCCTCAGAGCAATCAGGGCAGCGCGACTTTCTACCTCGTCTCGTCTGAGGAACGCAGCCTGCGGAGCTTTGCCATCACAGGCGATATGCGCGAAGCAGTGGGTGGAATTCCCGGTGCCGAAAAGCTGAGTTTTGTGGCTTTTAGCCCTTTCGGAAAAGCGGTAAACGTGTCGTTTTCGAGTCCCGATTTCGAGCGGTTGCGCGCCGCAGTGGCCGACTTTAAGGAAATGCTCGAAGCCACCGGCGATGTGAAAGACCTCGTGACCAACGACCGTGCCGATCAGCCCGAAATCAATGTGGTGCTCAACGAAACGGGCCGCGCCCTTGGTTTTACCGAAAGGGGCCTGATCTCTCAGGTACGAAACGGGTATTTCGGTTTTGAAGCCCAGCGCCTGCAGCGCGGCGATAAGGAAGTAAAAGTATGGGTGCGCTACGACATCGAAGACCGCCGCAACATCGAACAGCTCAAAAACATGCGCGTGCGCGCCGTTAACGGCGAGCTCGTGACCCTCAGCGATGTGGCTGAACTCGTTCCGCAGCGCGGCCTCATCAACATCAACCACCGCGACGGCAAGCGCGAAATCACAGTGGAAGGCGAAGTGGCCTCCCTCGACGTAAGTACTCCCGAACTCCTGGCTGAGATGCAGGATGAAATGGTGCCTGTGATTTTGGGGCGATATCCGGGGGTGAATGTCAGTTTCGAGGGGCAGCAGCGGGAGACCGGAAAGCTCCAAAGATCTGTGAAACGCGTGGGGCCGATCATCCTGCTCATCATATTGATCACCCTCATCATCAGCTTTCGGTCATACACGCAGGCTTTGGCGCTCCTCGTACTTTTGCCCTTCGGTATTATCGGTGCGGGATGGGGCCATTTCATTCACGACCAGCCCGTGAGCGTGTTGAGCTTTCTCGGCATCATCGCCCTTCTCGGGGTGTTGATCAACGACGGACTCGTCTTTATCAACGCCTTCAACGGTTATCTCAAAGAGGGCATGCCTTACAACAAAGCGCTCAAAGAGACCTCTCTGAGCAGGTTTCGGCCATTGTTTCTCACCACGATTACCACCTCGGCGGGTTTGGGGCCGCTCATTCTCGACCCTCACGATGTTCAACCGCCTCAAAGTATTGGCAAAGTGGCTTTGGGAAGGAGATAAACCGGATCCTGAGCATGTGGAGCAGGTCATTAAACGCGGGCGTCAGGAACAGATTGAATTGTGAAAACCATGGACATAACAAGATTTATCCTTTCCTCCCTGCTTGTGATTTCCACAGCCTTTTCGGCAAATGCCCAGCAGCGCATCGACCTCAATGAGGCCCTGTCGCTTGCGCTGGAGTACAATTACGACGTGCGCACTGCGGGATTCAGCCGCGAAATTGACGAAAACCTCGCCGCCCCCGGCAATGCGGGGCTCCTGCCGTCGGTTTTTCTCGACGGCGCATTCGACTATCAGCTTCAAAACACCGAAATCACCTTTGCAAGCATAGAGCAGCCCGCCATCAGCGCCGAGGGCGCTCAAACGGTAAACTACGAAGCCGCAGCCGTGGTGAGTTACACCCTTTTCAACGGCGGCCGTCGCGTCTACACCCTTCGCGGGCTCGAGAGCAACCGCGAAGACGCCCGCCTTCGCGAAAAGCTGGCCATGGAAAGCACAAGCCTCACCGTGGCAACCCGATATCTGGAGGCCCTTCGACAAAGGGATGCCGTTGCCATTGCGAAAGAAACAGCACGACTTTCTCTGGAAAGGCTGAACCGCGCTTCGGAAAATTACAAATTCGGAAGCTTCACCCGCCTCCAGTTGCTCAATGCCGAAGTGGACCTCCGCACCGACAGCATCGCCCTTGCAGAGTCGGAGCTGGGATTTGCCCAAGCCCGCCGCGACTTGTTTCTTGCCATAGGATTGCCCGCAGACACTTCACTCGCCATCGATTCAAACTTCACCATCATGGACAGGCTCGACAAGGAAAGCCTGCTGGACGGCGCGCGTTCCAGAAACACGGCCTACCTCCGCGCCCGCAATGAAGTGTACGGCGCCGAGCAAAACCTCAAAGCATCCAAAGCCGATTACTACCCCACCCTCGACGCGCAGGGCGGATACCGGTATTCGTTCAGCGACTTTGAAGCCAACTTCCTCAACACCCAAGAGAATGTAGGTTGGAATGCTGGCCTTTCCCTTCGGTTCTACCTTTTTGACGGCAATCGCGTGAGGCGAAACATTCAGAATGCACGCCTTTCCATGGAAATGGCATCAGTGGAAGAAGCGCGCGCGCTCAATGAGATCTCAGCATTGATCAACAATGCCTATGATGAGTACATCACCAGCCGAAAATTGCTGGCGCTCAGCGAGCGCAATCTCAACCTGGCTGAAGTCAATTTTGAACGCAGCCGCGACGCCTTTTCCACCGGCCAAATCACAGGAACCGAACTGAGAGATGCCCAGCTCAACCTCGCCAGGGCACGCAACGAAATCAGCATCCGGCGCATCCGCACCAAGCTCGCCGAAGTGGGGCTCCTCTTCGAAGCCGGCGTACTTCTTGAATGATAAAACACACCACATGTCCTTAAAAAACTTCATCCTGATCGGCCGTGCCGAGGGAGTCTCCTACCTCCTGCTGCTCTTCATCGCCATGCCGCTGAAATACATGGCCGACATTCCCCTCGCCGTGAAATACACCGGCTGGGTCCATGGCCTGCTGTTTGTGCTATACATCATCGCCATTGTCCTCACCGGCGCCGAGCGCAAATGGAGCATTTGGAAGATGTTTTTGTTCTTTCTGGCGGCGCTATTGCCTTTTGGGCCTTTTGTGGCGGAGGCTAAGTTGTTGAAAGGGGCTGAGTGAGACCTGACAGGTTTTCTTTTCTCAAGCATATAAAACCTGTCTGGTCTCAGGTCTCAGCCCTCAACTCTCTTATGCCACTCCATAAAACCCTCCCTATCATCGAACAACTCCAAAACAATCTCCCTCTCGAGCCGCGTAGGTTTATCTGAGATCATCGCTCCGAAAGAGCTGAATTGCCATTTTTCAGGGCAATCGCATAATCCCGCCACGACAGGATTAAAATGAATATAGTGAACGAGCTTTAGGAGATACCTACTGTCAGTCACGGGTATTCGCTTGTACGGTCGCATAAACAAACTGCCTTTTCTGTTATACATTTTGTTGACCGCTTTAGAGTAGGAGTTGAAAAACTTGCTGAATTGATGCGAGACAAAAGCGCTGAAATCCTCATCCTGCCGAGGCTTCAAAATTGAACAAATCTCCTTTTCAGTTCGGGTTCTGACGAGAACATGAAAATGATTGGGCATTAGACAATAGCAAAGTGTTTTACAAACGGGATCGATGTACTTGATGTACCGTTGCATGAAGAACCGGTAATTCTCCGGACTCCTAAACATCCGTTCATCTCCCATAGACCTGTTGTAGATGTGGTACGTCGATTCAGGAGCAAGTTTTGCCATTCTTTCCTTCATGACCCTCGTTTTCGGATACTTAAAGGTAATCAAATTCATTTATTCTTCGCATAGACCTGTCGGGTTTGGGAAATTCAACAGATCTGCTCCAATTTATCAAGCCTTAGATTTTTAATCAGAGCCTGCTAATGCATCGACCAACCAAACGTCACCCCGACGTCATCCACAAGCAATCAGGAACGATTTCCCCCAAAGATTCCCACCTTTGTACTTTGTACAAAACCGACATCCATGATCACCAAAAGAATTTCGTTTAAAAACCGCGACGGTCTCGAGCTCAGCGCCCGATTGGAATTTCCCGTTGGGGCACCGCCCACGCATTTCGCGGTTTTCGCGCATTGCTTCACCTGCGGAAAGGGAATCCGCGCCGCGACGATGATCTCGCGGACGCTCACCCAAAAGGGATTTGCCGTGCTGCGGTTCGACTTTACGGGCCTCGGTCAGAGCGAGGGAGACTTTGCGGAAACAGGTTTTACCACCAATGTAGCCGACCTGGTGGACGCCGCCGAATTTCTCGAAAAAGAATACATGGCTCCCAAACTCCTGATCGGGCATTCGCTCGGGGGCACTGCCGTGATCCACGCAGCGGCCGAGATCGAGAGCATCGAGGCCGTGGTAACCGTCGCGGCGCCGTTTGAGGCCACCCACATCGCCCGCCTTTTTTCCGATAAGGAAGCGGACATTAAAAAAGACGGTCGCGCAGAAGTGAATATCGGAGGGCGTCCGTTTGAGATCGGAAAGGAATTTTTGGAAAGCCTCGAAAAGCACACCACCGCCTCCCTTCTGCCCGATTTGCGAAAAGCGCTGCTCGTGCTGCATTCGCCTCAGGACATGATCGTAGAAATCAGCAATGCGGAAAAGATTTACAAAGCGGCCCACCACCCCAAGAGTTTTATCAGCCTGGATGGTGCCGACCACCTTCTGCAAAAAGCCGAAGACAGCGCCTACGTAGCGGAAGTAATCGGTGCCTGGAGTGCGCGCTACCTCCCTCCTGCGGCCGAATCAAAGATACAAACCGATGAAGACGTGGCCGTGCAGCTGGGCAGCGACGGATTCACCACGGAGGTGCTGGCCGGCAAGCACAGCTTCCTCGCCGACGAACCGACAGATGCGGGAGGTCACGACATGGGACCAAGTCCCTATCAACTGCTGAATGCCGCCCTCGGAACCTGCACGGCCATGACCCTCAAAATGTACGCCGACCGGAAAAAATGGCCCCTTGAGAAAGTAACCGTCCATCTCTCCCACACACGCCATCACGCCGAAGACAGTGAGAACCCCGATGCGGGAACAAGCCGCGTGGACACCTTCAAGCGCGCCATTGAAATCAAAGGTGACCTGGACGAAGCACAGCGCGAAAAACTGATCGAGATCGCTGAAAAGTGCCCCGTGCACCGCACCCTGACTGATCAGCGGATTAAGATTGAAACTTCGGGAATGGATTGATTCTACAACAGTTACAGAAAACAAAAACCAAAAAAAGGGACGCCCGCAGGCACCCCTCTTTTCGTTCATAACCAAATAATCAACCTTATGGATCGTCTTAGCTCATCTGAACTGCCGACATTTTGGCGTTAAAATCCGACCATCCGCCGGCATTGTAGCTTTCGATGCCTTCGCGTTGCAGCATCATTGAAGCGATACCGCTCCTGTTGCCCGAGGCGCAGACCATGAGGAAAGGCCCCTCCATGCTGCGAAACTCCTCCATCCTGCCCGCAACTTCGGGCAGTGGTATGTTAATAGATCCGGGCACATTGCCCGATACGAACTCGTCGTGAGATCTTACATCCACAACTTTTCCTTTTCCTGTTTTTATGATGTCAATTGCGTTCATTTCTTTCGTTTTTTTCTGATCTTAAAATTTCGAAGTTCATCGGTGGTAAGCCCTATTAATAAAGCTCCGTAAGCCATGGATATTAAAGGACTGGAACCAATAAAACAGCTTCCGTTGCAAGCAATGTAGTACCAATAGAGGTATCCACTCAGCGCTCCGACAAAAGCGCCCGCGGCGATAACCGCAGCGCGCATTCGTGTTTTTCTTTTTTGAATTTGCATTTAGAGCAGTGTCGTCGGACAAACGTACTCAGTTGTTTTCACATCCGTGTTGAGAATCTCCGAAAATCCGCCCTCTACATCAGCAAAGTTTTCCCAGCCGCGCGCCTTCAATATCGAGGCTGCAATCATGCTGCGATAACCTCCCGCGCAGTGGAGCAAAAATGGCTTGTCTTTCGGAAACTCAGCAAGGTGCTTGTTTATCTCATTCAGGGGCACATTTGCAGCGCCTTCCACATGCTGAGAGTCGTACTCGCTCTTCTTGCGCACATCAAAGATCAACGGCTTTTCACTGTACATTTTAGCGAATTCGGCCGGGCTCTTTCGGTTTACGGCATCGATTTCCATCTGTGCATCCTGCCATGCGGCAAAACCGCCTTTGAGGTAACCGATGGTTCCGTCGTAGCCCACGCGCGATAGTCGTGTTGCGGCTTCTTCTTCGCGGCCCTTGGCGGTCACGAGCAGGATGGCCTGCTTGATGTCGGGGATCATCTCTCCCACCCACATGGCAAAATTGCCGTCAAGACCAATGTTCACACTGTTGGGGATAAATCCCTTGGCAAAATCTTCCGCATCGCGGGTATCGAGGATGAGGGCATGCGTCTCATTGGCTGCCGCTTCAAAAGCTTCGGGCGAGAGGGGTTGCTGTGCGCGTTCCATCACCGTGTCGAGGCTTTCGTAGCCTTGAATGTTCATCAGCACGTTTTTCGGGAAGTAGCCCGGAGGTGCTGTCAGGCCTTTGAGCAATTGCTTTTTGAACTCCTCCTTGGTGAGTTCGGGATTGAGGGCGTAGTTCACCTTCTTCTGATTTCCCAGAGTATCGGTGGTTTCCTTGCTCATCATCTTACCGCAGGCACTACCCGCACCGTGATTAGGATACACGATCAGGTCATCGCCAAGCGGCATAATGCGGTTGCGAAGCGAGTCGAAAAGGTAGCCCGCAAGCTTGTCTTCCGTCAGGTCTTCAATTACGTGCTGCGCGAGGTCGGGTCGCCCGACGTCACCGATAAAGAGGGTGTCGCCGGTGATGATGCCGTGCTCCTTGCCATTCTCATCGATCAGCAAATAGGTGGTGCTTTCCATGGTGTGGCCGGGGGTGTGAATTACTTTCACCTTGTAATCACCTACGGTAAACACCTGATTGTCTTCGGCCGTGGTGGCGTCATAACCGGGCTTGGCGGTGGGGCCATATACGATCTCAGCACCTGTTTTCTTGGCTAGGTCGAGGTGACCGCTCACGAAGTCAGCGTGGAAGTGCGTTTCAAAAACGTATTTGATCTTAGCACCGTCGGCCTTCGCGCGGTCGATGTAGGGCTGCACTTCGCGGAGCGGGTCAAAAATGGCCGCCTCGCCGTTGCTCACGAGATAATATGCCGCGTGGGCGATGCAACCTGTATATATCTGTTCTACTTTCATGATATGGAAATTTGAGTGTTGTTGTTTTTGTGTTCTTGTCTTACCGACGGTACAAAGGTAGGGCGGTTGTTTCGTACTGTTTGGAACCGTGGTCACATAGCCGGTTTGGTGTGTCGGGGTAGGTTTGCTTTCGCAAAAAATGCAAATGCGAACCGCAATCTATATTGCAGTAAGGCAGCTGCTTGACTCGGACGGTACCCAAAGTCGGGAAAAAACTTCAAGGTTGGATTAAACCTTTTGCCTTTCATACCATCCAAGCAGTGAAATGGACAAGGAAACCCAAAGCGAAAACGAATTTCTCAGAGAAACGGCCCCCTTGCTGTTTGAGAAGAAGATGAAGGTAGACGTCACTCCTCCCGCCGGGTATTTTGACAGCCTTCCGGCAAAAATGAGCGCACGGATCGCTTCTGATTTTCCCGGAAAGGAAAAACCCAAAGGCCTGCTGCGCCACATCAACTTCGCCAATATCGCGGCAGCTGCGGCCGTGGCCTTGATCATAGCTTTGATGCCGGTGATTCGCAACCTGACCCAAACACCTGCTGCGGATCCCTTTTTTGCAGAAGCGCTGACTGACGAGGAAGCCGAAGCCTACTTTGATTGGATCGCGGACGACGAAGATCTGAATGAATTTATACAAGCAGAATACGAGATCGGACTGTTTGCCGATCTGTCATTCACTGATGAGATGACAGATGAAGACTTTGAAAACTACTTCATCCGTGAGGGAATCTCGACTGATGAGATTGCCACCCTGATGAGTGAAGATATTTACGATTATTAATCCCAAATACAAGAACGATGAAAACAGCAATTTTAGCACTGTCTCTCGCTATATGCGGAACCGGATTTGCACAAAGCGACGCTAACCGAACTACAACAAACTCAAAACCGTCCGACGAGCGCAGAGAGATAATGCGTGAACGCATAGAAAGTCAAAAAGTGGCTTACATCACAGATAAGCTCGAGCTGACTCCCGAAGAGGCCAAGGGTTTCTGGCCTGTGTACAACGAGTACCAAACTCAAAAAGAGCGTTTTCGAGAAGAAAACGAACACCTTGGAGTCAACTACGCAGATGATGAAGGTCCGGAGATGGACGCAGAAAAAGAAAAAGAAGCCCGAAAAAAAGATCAGGGAATATCTGAGGAGGAGCTCAATAACCAAATGAAAACCCGATTTGAGCGCAGAAGGGGATTAATTGATTTGGATCAGAGGTTTTATGAAGAGTACAAAGCTGTTCTTCCCACATGGAAAGTAGCGGCACTTTACCGAGCCGAACACAGCTTTAAGCGCGAAATGATGCGCAAGATGCGCGATCGGGGCGAAGGCAACGCTCGCGGCAGCAAAGGCGGCCGACAAAACTGGCAACAGCGACAGGCTCGATAAATAACCTACAGACACTGTATCTTTGCAGGCATGAACAACCGAGAGGCATTTTTTCGCTTGCAGGGTCAGACAACTCCCGACCCCATGGGTATCGAGGTAAGCCATGCCGAAGGTAGCTACATCTACAGCACCGACGGCAAGGCTTACCTCGACCTCATTTCGGGCATAGCCGTGAGCAATGTGGGGCACCGCCATCCGAAGGTAGTAGCGGCGATCAAGGAACAGGTCGATAAGTACCTGCACGTGATACCCTACGGCGAATTCATCCAGGCCCCGCAATCTCAGTTGGCGCTTCGCCTCTCAGAGATTTTACCGAAAGGCCTCGACAGCAGCTATTTTGTAAACAGCGGAACCGAGGCCATCGAAGCTTCGCTCAAACTTGCCAAGCGCTACACGGGCCGCACCAAGTTGGTGGCCTGCGAAGGCGCCTACCACGGCAGCACCCACGGTTCGCTGAGCGTGAGTTCGAATGAGAATAAGAAATTTCACGTGCGCCCCCTACTGCCCGAAGTGTACTTCATGCGGTACAACCGCATTGAAGACCTCTCCGTGATCGACGAGCACACCGCCGGCGTGGTCGTCGAAACCGTGCAGGGCGATGCCGGCGTTCGCATCCCTGATTCCGCCTATATTAAGGCGCTTCGCAAGCGGTGCGACGAGACCGGCGCGCTGCTTATTTTAGACGAAATCCAGACCGGATTCGGCCGCACGGGCACCATGTTTGCCTTTGAGCAATACGGCATCGTTCCCGACATTCTGGCCATTGCCAAAAGCATGGCCGGCGGCATGGCGATGGGCGCTTTTGTGAGCCGAAGCGAAATCATGTCGACCCTGAGCCATGATCCGATTTTGGGCCACATCACCACCTTCGGCGGGCACCCGGTGTGCTGCGCTGCTGCGGTGGCCAATATCGATGTGCTGCTTTCGGAAGGCCTGGTGGAGGGCTGTGAAGCCAAAGGTGCAAAGCTCGAAGGCCTTCTCGCCCACCCCGCCGTGCGCGAAGTGCGCCGCAAGGGCATGATGCTGGCCGTGCAGTTTGACAGCGCCGATCTGGTTTACAAAATCGTAGACCGCTGTCTGGAGCGCGGAGTGATTACATTTTACTTTCTTTCGTGCCCCGACAGCTTCAGGCTGGCACCTCCGCTAAACATCTCGGATGAGGATCTGGAAAAAGGTGCTGCCGTGATCCGCGAAGTTATTGACGAAGTGGTGCAGGAACGCTGAAGCAGCAAATAGAAATTCTCAATTGAGCAACTTCAAAAACAAAAGCACTTCGGAATCTCAACGGGAAGGCAATCCGCAGCACGATGATTTTCAGACCGGGCTTTTGGCCGAACTCAGGCAGGAATCCACACGGGTGGCGGCCTTTGAGACATTGGTTCGCATTTACCAGGAAAAGCTCTACGGCCACTTGAGGCGGATGACGGGCAACCATCCCGACGCAGATGACGCGCTGCAAAACACCTTGATCAAAGTGTGGAAAAACATCGAGACGTTCAGGGGCGACTCGGCACTCTACTCATGGCTGTACCGCATTGCTGCGAACGAAGCACTCGATATTATCAAAAAACGAAAGACAGGATTCGGACATGTGCCGGCCGAGTCGGCTGAACTCACTGTTCCGGAAAAGCAGCGACAGGTGTTTGATCTTAAATATTTTGAAGAAATGAAATACGACACCATTGCCGAGATCACAGGAACGAGTGTCGGCGCACTCAAGGCGAGCTATTTTCACGCGGTGAAGAAGATTGAGGCATTCCTGATGCGTGGCGAATGAAGCCTGCCCGGCGGTGTCTATCCTTTCTCAATTGATCCGACCACCCGTTTCATAAAGGCATTCATGGCATCTTTCTCGGACTTACCGTCAGCCACCATTTTACGCACTTCAAGTGCCCCGTACATATTAGAAAGCAACTCCCCCATTACATCGAGCTCCTGCTCTTTGATGGCGCTGCTGTCGGCGAGGTCTTCCAGAAATTGAATGGTCTCGTGGACGAAATCCTCATCGTGGGTTTTTACAAATTCGTTGATGTGCTTAATGACGGGAAGTCTCATGGCAATTTGATTTATTTTCGGGTACAAAGATCGTTCAACTTCTCTGATGAATACCGTTGTTCTCATCGAAAAATCCGATGTGCCAATCGCTTTGTGCAATAGGCATACATTCGGGACTTCGGGCACCCCCGAAAAAAACGCCGACAATGCTCGTTTGCATTTTTTCCGAAAAGGAAACCTACCCCTGCTCCGCTTTGGGAAAGTAGCGATTAAAAAACCGCTCAAGTGTGGACCGAAATACAGGAAAGCCATTCAAATCGCCGTGGTGGCCACCGGGGATGGTCAGCATTTCGGCACGCACCTCTGATTTCACCCCCTGAAAGAGACGCAGGCCCGATTTGTATGGAACGATCTTGTCTTTGGTGCCGTGGGCGATGAGGACCGGGGCACGTGTGGATATGAGGTGAATATCGTTGCGAAACGTGAAGCGCAGAAAAAACTTGACAGGAATGATGCGCGAATGGTGGCGGGCCACTTCGATCAGGTTGTTGTAGGGCGTTTCGAGCACAACTGCGCCGGGCTGTGAGCGCCCTGCGAGCCATGAAGCCATGCCTGAGCCGAGCGAGCGGCCATAGATGCAAATTTGGCTTTCGGCGTAGTGTTCTCTCACCTTATTGTAGCACATCAGGGCATCGGAATAGAGAATCTCTTCGGTGCGCGGCCCACGGCTTTTACCGTAACCGCGGTAGTCGGGCAGAAAAACGTCGAACCCAAAGGTGGTGAGCTCTTCGGCGATGGCTCCCCAGCGTGATATGCCGCCTGTATTGCCATGGAAATATAGCACACAACCCCTTGATGATTTGGTTTTTATGTGTATTGCATGAATGCTTCCGCCTTCTATTCCCTCCAGAAAATACTCATCGAAATCGCTGCCGAGGGTCACAGGTGCATCTATATCTTTGCGACCGAGGGGCACAAAAATGAGCCGCTCCTGAAGCAGGTAATAAAACAGGCAAATAACCAGGTAAATGGCGATTGCCGCAGGAATAATGTACCAGAAGAGATTTTCCATGGTGAACAATGCGCGGTTAACGCCGTTTTGAGGATTGCAAAACGAAACAACGCTATGAATTCAATTAAATTACTCGACACTACGCCTATCAGTTACCAAAGATACGTCGAAGAAACGGAAGCGATGGTGGCCGAAGGCCGGACTTCGGGCGCCAATCAAAGTGAATCCATGCTGGCTTACACAAAGCTGAATTTTAGCAGGATGAAGCGGCTTAACAAAACTGTTCAGCCCCGCACCGAACTGACAGATTCGCTTGCGCAAGTGCCCTTCGCCATGAAGTGGATCGCCATCACCGAGCCGTGGTGTGGTGATGCGGCACAAAACCTTCCCTACATAGCCAAAGCTGCTGCCCTTTCGGGAAATGTTGATTTGGGCCTCGTGTACCGCGATGAAAACCTGCGATATATGGAAAAATTTCTCACCAACGGTACCCGCTCCATCCCAAAATTAGTAATGTACCGAGCTGATAACAATGAAGTGATGGCAACCTGGGGCCCACGACCGGCAGCTGTGCAGCAAAAGGTAAATAATTACAAAAACACCGTGGGTGAAAAGCCGACATTCGAAGTGTTTGCTGCAGAGATTCACGCGTGGTATACTGCAAATAAAAACAGTGCGTTGGAATCAGAACTTTTAGCTATATTTCGGAAAATATTAGCGGAACCCACCGCGGTTTAAACCTACGCCATGAAACGAATACTTCTATGTTTAATCCCCGCACTTTTTTTAGCCTCAGCCGTCTTTGCGCAGGATGAGTCGAAAGATCCCTCTGCACTTAAGTCCGAAATTAAGGAGCTCGGCAAGCTCATAAAAAGCGAAGAAAAAGACCTTGAGAAGTTGGAAAAATCCATTGCTGAAATCAGGCCTGAGTCAGAGCAGGCCAAGCGCGATGCTGCAAATATTAAGGCCATGCACGAGCGAAAGAAAGCCGAAGCGGAAGCTTTCCAATACAACAAAAAAAAGGCGATACTCAAGAAAAAGAAGAAAGAGCTGAGAAAGGTCGATAGAGGTCTGAAGAAAACCGAAAAGAAAATCGACAAAAGCGAAGAGAAAATCAAAAAGGAAGAGCGCGAACTCAAAGTTGTAATTGCTGAACATTCAGAGACCGAAGCCCAACTTGGTGCCTTAAGCCGAGAGACGGATGTAAGCAAAGAAGAGCAGCGAGAAATGGATGCCACCCTGAAATCGAATGAGCCTGTAGATTCGCCTGCCCTTGATCGGGCCACTGAGCATCAGCAGATGGTGAAAAAAGAAAAGGAGCTGGCCAAAACCGACAAGGCGGAATCGAAAAAAGAGAAAAAACTCAAAAAGAAAATATCATCATACAGCGACAATCAGAAAGACCTCCGACAAGAGCAAAGCATCTTGGAGAAAGACCGGTCATCATTGGCCCCGGAAGTGGAAGCCCTCGAGGCTGATTTGGATAAATATGATCCCAAGGTTGTCAAGAAGGAGTTGTCTCAATTGCAAAAGGACGCCGATAAGGCCCGCATCACCCACGAAAAACTCCAACGCGAAATTGATCAGGTAGACGCTCAAATCAGCGACAAACACGATTTCGTAGAAGAGAAGAAGAACGAGATGCGCGAGAAAGAGAGTGTTCTCAAGCGGATGTAAGAGCGATTGTGGTTTGACGGAAATTACAGTGCCCTTTGCGGAAAAATTGAAATCCGCCCTGTCGTGCGAGTTGCCCGGGTGGCTCGCCCACAGCCAAATGATCAATTATCCCCGTCCTCACACAAAAAATGTTGGAGACCTGTTTCCTAATGCGCGGAAGAGTGCCGTGTTGGTGCTTCTCTACCCAAAGAACGGCGAGGTTCACACTGTACTGACACTGCGCCACTCCTACAAAGGTGTGCACAGCGGTCAGGTAAGTTTCCCCGGCGGAAGCGCGGAACCTGAAGACGACAACCTTTGGCAAACTGCCCTTCGCGAGGCCCGGGAAGAAGTAGGCGTCGAAAGCGGAACCATCGAAATGCTGGGCTGCCTGAGCACCGTGTACATCCCGCCAAGCAACTTTTTAGTCAGCCCCTATGTAGGTGTACTGCATCACAGTCCGCCATTTGTAAGGGAGCACGGCGAAGTGGCCCGCATTATCGAGACACCCATTGGAGTCATTACCCGCCCCGAGACAATCAAAGAAAAACCCATGTACCTCAAGGTGACAAACAGCGAAATAAATGTCAGGTACTTTGAGATTGACGGGGAGACTGTCTGGGGGGCAACGGGAATGATGCTCAATGAGCTTGTGCATATATTGAAAGGGCTGAAACTTTAGACGCAACCACCCGCACTCACGCCGATAGACAAAATGCCTCAGAACGGCGCCGTGGCCTGCGAAGTCTAACGGTGCCGGTCGGTTTTTTATCTTTGACGCGCACTTCACTTAATCATTGAGGCCATGAGCATCGCACTGCATTTCATTTTCCGACCATTCGATAAAACCACAGTCGGGAAATGGGCAGCAACCTGTCTCTTGACAATATTTGCCCTCGCTTCAGCAAAAGGATATAGTGCGAATGCTGCAGTTGATATTGGTTCAGGACTCAAGGGCAGTATTGAATGGGCGGGAGCGGCCATGGAGGTCCTCCAACATGAAGATTCATTTAAAGCCAATGTGGGTGATACGCTTTATCAAAAAGTGCAATTCTCTCTCGTTCCCGGACTGAGCACCAACGGTAAAAACAGTGCGACGACAATCAACGATTTTTCATTTAACCTGATCGGAGGAAGTTCTTTCGGAACGGCAAAAGCGGAATTCGGAAGCTTGTTCAATGCCAACAAAGCTGCGCTGACCGGCGTGCAGTTTGTACTCGGTGTAAACACCGTCGGAGAAGTGCAATCGGGAGCCCAGTTTGCAGGATTGGCAAACATCAGCCGCGGCAATGTGAAGGGAATGCAGGCAGGTGTGTACAACCGGGCCGGGCATGTAGAAGGTGTTCAGCTTGGGCTTTTCAACCTCTGCGACTCTATCAACGGGGCGCCGCTTGGACTCATCTCTTACGTGCGCAACGGATATCACGCTGCAGAAATCGCTTTTGATGAAACTTTTCGCCTCAACCTGGCTTTTCATACAGGCGTGAGAAATTTTTACAACGTCATCGCGGCGGGCACCAGCCAGCGACAGGAAGGCAACAATGTGTCATATATTGGCTACGGCATCGGCTCATCTCCCAAGCTCGGTGAAAACCTCAGCCTGAATGTACAGCTCACCACCAACTACCTCATGCACGAAGGCGAAGCAGTATTTAATCTGCTCAATAGAATGGCCTTAGGACTTGACTACAGGTTGGGAGGACGCGTATCAGTGACAGGCTCCTTCATGCTAAACGGACTTCTTTACGACGATGTGTCGTCATTTCCCGGTTATATTTTGCCACAGCGGCGAGAGCCTTTATCGCAGGCCTCATTCGGTGACAACTATTCGCTTCATGTTTATCCCGGGGCTCGGCTGGGTGTTCGGGTGTTGTGGTAGGGGAAAAAAATGAACGCGGATGGCGCGGATTACTTCCCGGCATGACTACCTTTTTGCGCCGGATGAAAATAGTTTGAATCATTCAGGAGCAAATAAGCATCACTATTTTCTTTTTTTTATCCGCAATCGTCCGCGCAATCCGTGAAATCCGCGTTCCATATCTAATCCCTATTTTCGCAGTTCTGAAAAATCATCAATGAAAAAACTCATCCTCCTCCCCGCACTTTTAATGTTGATCTCCTCCGCCTTTGCGCAAAGTGATACCGCGCTGTGGCTGCGACACCCCGCCATATCGCCCGACGGAAAGACCATCGCATTCGGATATATGGGCGACATATACACCGTGGCCTACCAAGGCGGAGAAGCCAGGCGACTCACTGTGCACGAGGCCTATGAAAGCGACCCCGTGTGGAGCCCCGACGGCACCCAACTCGCCTTTGCCTCACATCGCCACGGCAATGCAGACGTTTTCACCATGCCAGCCCGCGGCGGAGAACCCAAACGACTTACTTTTCACTCGGCGGGTGATGTTCCCTACAGCTTCAACCCCGACGGCACTGCAGTCCTGTTCGGATCTACGCGGCTCGACCACCACAAATCGGTGCTTTTCCCATCGAGGGTGCTGCCTGAACTCTACTCGGTTCCAACCGAAGGGGGGCGCGCAGTGCAAATCCTGACCACGCCCGCCATTGACGCCCTGTACAGCCCCGACGGTAATTCCATCATTTACCACGACCAGAAGGGCTACGAAGACGAGTACCGCAAGCATCAGACCTCTTCTGTAGCGCGCGACATCTGGCTTTACAACACCGCCGATAGCACCCACAGGCAACTCACTTCCGATGTGCACGAAGACCGCAGCCCGATTTTCGCAGCGGGAGGCGTACGCTACTTCTATCTCTCGGAGCGCAGCGGGAGTTTCAACATCTGGAAAGCCGAACTCGCAGAGACTGAGGGCAACCCGCGCCAGCTAACCACCTACGACACGCACCCTGTGCGCTCGCTCTCTATTTCAAACGAAAGCGTACTGTGCTACAGCTACAACGGAGAAATATACACCACCCTCGAAACCGATAGACCCCGAAAGGTCGAGGTCATCATCCGCCCCGACCGCCGCTACAACGAATCTGTGATCGAAAAAATTGACGGAAAGGCAGGCGACTATGCAGTCTCCCCAAATGGGAAAGAGATCGCTTTTATCACCCGCGGTGAGGTGTTCGTCACTTCCGTGGAATTTGGAATGACCAAGCGCATCACCGATACCCCGGAGCAGGAACGCAACCTCCACTTCAACAGCGATGGCACGAAGCTGCTCTACTCTAGCGAACGCAACGGAAGCTGGAACATCTATGAGGCATCTGCAGCAAGACCCGAGGAAAAGTACTTCTACAATGCGACGCTGATCAACGAAACACCGATTGTGGAAACCGATGCTGAAACTTTTCAAGGCAAGTACTCACCCGACGATTCGGAGGTGGCCTTTTTTGAAGAGCGCACCACCCTGCGGGTGAAAAACCTCAAAAGCGGGGAAGTGCGGACAGTGCTTCCGGGCACTTACAACTACAGCTACAGCGACGGCGATCAATACTATACCTGGTCGCCCGACAGCAAGTGGCTGTTGGTGGAGTTTTTTGACAACAACCGCTGGGAAGACCAGGTGGGCCTGGTGAAGGCGACCGGAAAAGAAGACCCTGTAGACCTGACCCAAAGCGGCTATGGCGGGAGCGGACCGAAATTCGGAATGAACGGCGATGTGATTTATTATACCTCGAGCAAAGACGGATACCGCTCGCACGGAAGCTGGGGCTCGCAAAGCGATGTGTACGCCCTCTTTCTGAACGAAGACGCCTATCAGCGCTTCAAACTGAGCAAGGCTGACTACGCCCTTTGGAAAGAAAACCGCAAGGAGGAGAAAAAAGCCGCTGAAAAAGAGGACGACAAAAAGAAGAAGAAAAAAGACGAAGACGAGAAAGCAGAGATTAAACCCCTTGATATTGAATGGGACGACCT
>JAIVHQ010000379.1 GCA_020200995.1 Flavobacteriales bacterium | reverse complement strand
ACGGTTGAATTTAAATCAGCCATAGACGGATCGGTAACGAATGACGGCGTGGCCCGCTACCGCGAGCTCAACGGAGATCATTTCAAAGTGGTAGAAAAGGGAAAGGTGGGTGAAAACGGAATGTATCTTTTGGCCCAAGCCCACCAATCCCTGGAATACGTGGCTCAAGTAGTGCGCACTGCGGTTTACCAAAAGGATTTTCCGCCCGCCGCCGCCAGAACGACCAACACCGGCGAAAATCACATCGAGCAAATCATCACCATCGAGGTGGCGCCATTGGAGTCGGTGAGGGTTGAGAAAATTCTTTCTTTCCACACCTCAAAAGATGTCGGTAATTCAGACCCTCTCACTGAGGCCAAGACGAGCATCTATCGAGCGGGAAACTTCAAGGAACTTCTGAAAGCGCATCGCAAAAGTTGGGGAGAACTGTGGAAGCGATTCGATATTTGCATCGAAGGCAATATGAAAAATCAGATGTTGCTGCGGCTTCACATCTTTCACCTTCTTCAAACGGCTTCCCTCAATTCGATTAAATTAGATATCGGCGTTCCCGCGAGAGGTTGGCACGGCGAGGCCTATCGTGGTCATATTTTTTGGGATGAGATTTACATTTTCCCTTTTCTCAATTTGCGCGTGCCCGAGATTACGCGTACGCTGATGATGTACCGCTACCGACGCCTCAACGAGGCGAGAGCAAATGCAAAGGAAAGCGGCTACCGCGGAGCCATGTTTCCGTGGCAAAGCGGAAGCAACGGTCGGGAAGAAAGCCAGGAACTTCACCTCAACCCCGAATCCGATCAGTGGATACCCGATAACACCTACCTGCAGCGGCACATCAGCGCCGATATCGTTTACAACATCATGCAGTATTATGCGGCTACTCACGATAAAGAATTCATGACCCTGTACGGGGCTGAAATTGTGTTGGAAGTCGCCAACTTTTTTGGCTCTAAGGCCAAATGGGACGATGAAAAAGAGCGCTACGTGATCAATAACATCGTGGGACCCGACGAATACCACACCCAATATCCCGACTCAGAAAAGCCGGGTATTGACAACAATGCATACACCAATGTAATGGCTGCGTGGGTGCTGAAAACCGCCTGTGAAGTATTCAACGGATTGTCACCACTCCGAAAAGAAGAATTGCGCAGTAACCTTCACATCAGCGAAGAAGATTTTATAAGATGGGACCAAGTGAGCCGAAAGCTCTACATCCCTTTCATAGAGGATGGTATCATCGCTCAATTTGAAGGCTATGAAAAGCTGGAAGACCTCGACTTGGACAAATACCGCAAAGAGCACGGCGAGTTCTTGCGCATTGATCGAATTCTACAAGCCGAAGGCGACGACCCGAATCGCTACAAAACCAGTAAGCAAGCGGATGTACTCATGCTCTTTTACCTGTTCAGCAATGACGAATTACAGAAGATCTTCGAGCACATGGGCTACGACTTTGATCCGGAAATGCTTTCCGAAAACATCAAGTACTACAACAAGCGTACGAGTCACGGCTCCACTTTGAGCAAGCTGGTGCACTCCTGGGTGACGGCAAGATCGGACAGAAATAAATCCTGGGAGAGTTTTGAAAAGGCTTTGATCAGCGATTTTGAAGACGTTCAGGGCGGAACCACCTCGGAGGGAATTCACCTTGGTGCCATGGCTGGAACGGTTGATTTAATGCAGCGCTGCTATTCGGGATTGAGCATGAGAAATAATACGTTGTACCTCGATCCGGTATTGCCCGAAGACCTCGATGGTCTCTATTTCAAAATTCGCTATCGATCCAAATGGTTGGATGTGCGCATAAATCGTAAAAAAATGGAAGTGGCCGTAATCGAAGGATGGGGCGACCCTGTAAAACTCGGCTTTGGCGATGAGGTCTACGAACTGTCGCCGGGAGATCAAAAAACATTTAATCTTAAAACCCATGAGTAAAAAAGCAATATTAATGATCCTCGACGGCTGGGGAATCACCGCAGACCGCGAAGTCTCGGCTATTGCCAACGCCAAAACGCCCTTTATCGATTCCCTTTTTTCAGATTACCCTAATAGCGAGCTGGATGCTTCGGGGGTAGCCGTAGGACTTCCCGAAGGTCAGATGGGTAACTCAGAAGTCGGTCATATCAATATCGGAGCGGGAAGAGTTGTCTACCAAATGCTCTTAAAAATCAATATGGCCATCGAAGACAAAACCTTTCACAAAAACCGTGTGCTGCTCGAAGCATTTGAAAAGGCCAAAGCCGAAAACAAGAGAGTGCACCTTATGGGTTTGGTGAGCGATGGTGGGGTGCATTCCCACATCAACCACCTGAAAGCCCTCACCGAGGTGGCGGCTGAAATTGGTTTGGAAGACATTTACATCCACGCTTTTACCGACGGCAGAGACACGGACCCTAAACAAGGCAAGGGC
>JAIVHQ010000030.1 GCA_020200995.1 Flavobacteriales bacterium | reverse complement strand
AAAAAGTGACTTTACTCCAAAATTTCCGCAAAAAAACTTTCGATTTGGCCATTCTTAACATCCACGCCGAACGAAATGGGGTTGCAACACACTTCGCAGTCTTCAATATATTGCTGCGATGCTGCCGAAGGGTCGACAAGAATTGAAATTTGCTCGAAACAATACGGACAGGTGAAAAAATGTTCAATCATGGTGGGTGGTTTTCTATTCTGTGTAAACCTTCATAAATTTAAAGTGTTCTTTAAAAAACCAAAAAAGTGATGTATAGACAAGGAGATGTTTTGATCGAACGAATCGCCAATTTGCCGCAAGCCCCGCTCACAACGGAGAGGCTGCTGGTAAGAGGTGAAGGTAGGAACCACGGACATTTTATGACGGGTGAAGCAGTGGAAATCACCAAGGCAGATGACGACACATTTACTGAAGGTGGCGGTATAGTTACGCATTACCTCAATGTACATGAGTCTTGCACCCTCGAACACCTGCTAATTGACTCCACTGAATGGACGGGAGAGCATGCGGCCATTGAGATCCCCCCCGGAACCTACAGGGTGATCCGTCAACGCGAATTTGATCCTTACGCAAAAGCCATTCGGGCTGTAAAAGACTGATCGATGCCGGAAGATTTAGACCGGCACACCCTGAATGCGCTCAGCAAGGCAAAGGACGCCTGCATTAACAGCGTGCTAAACTGTGCGGAGGCGGACAGGGCAGAGATTTCCTGGGCCGTTAATCGACTATATAGGGACATTACAGGTGCCGACTGTCCCGAAATAAAAATTGCCGAAGGCCCACTCAGCGCGAAAGTAGAGGTGGAAGCCAGGGTGAATGTCGTATCTGACTCCCACAGGCGCAAAAATCTCAATGATGCCATATTCAAATACGTCATTGCAAGTGCCGAAGATTGTCTGAACCACTTGAGGCAAGTGGCGCCCGAAGGGCGATTTACCCACCTACAAAACATGGTGTTTCGTGACCTGAACGCACGAATATCACGCGCATGCGCCGACCCCGTTCGCAACCGCCTTTTAGCCTTGTCAATGCTACCCGATAAACACGCTCACCGTCCGTCGGTTAGCCCTTCCTGGGGCGATATCGATTGGGTGCGTTTTTATGAAATATGTGAAGATTGTTGTGGGTGGAAATTTCCACTTCCCCCCGGGTTTTCCGAATTCCTGAATGCGGGAGGAATGTTGCTCTACACCTTTGATGATTTTGCTTGTGCTGTACTTGCACCGACCTCCATTGCACTTAATGATTCCTTCGAGTTGCACGGCGATGAGGTGCCCGCCATTTCCTGGGCCGACGGCACTGCACTATTTTTTCACAACGGGGTGGCCGTACCACAAAAATTGGTGGAGCAGCCCGATGAGGTGACGCGCGAAGAAATCATGGCCGAGGCCAATGCCGAAGTGCGACGGTGTTACCGCGAAATTCTGGGCAGTGAGCGGTTTGGCACATTGCTGGGGCTTGTGGTAATCGATGAAGGCAAAGACCGCTTTGGCTACGACCTTACTTTGTACCGCACCGAGAAGAAGGACAAACTCGCTGGAAACTTCATCCAGTTTGCAGGGGTGACCTGTCCTTCAACGGGCCGACGCTACTTTCTCTGTGTGCCTCCGCACATCAAATCTGCACGGGAGGCCGTGGCATGGTCATTCGGTAAAACTGCCGAAAACTATCGGCCCGAAATCGAGACCTGAAGCTGCCTGCCTTGTTTTACTTTGACTCTACAGCATGGCGCGACCTCTTGCGCTCATTCTCGTTCAGGTAAATCTTGCGCACACGCAGTGAGAGTGGAGTTGCTTCCACATATTCATCTGCCTGAATGTATTCCAAAGCTTCCTCAAGAGAGAACTTGCGCGGTGGAATCAGCTTTACCTTGTCATCGGCACCAGAGCTACGCATATTGCTCATTTTTTTGGTCTTGGTCACGTTGATGGTAAGGTCGCCGGGGCGTGAATTTTCTCCGATCACCTGGCCTTCGTAAATCTCTTCGTTTGAATTCACAAAGAAAGTTCCTCGGTCTTGAAGGTTGTTGATGGAGTAGGGGATGGCTTTGCCGTTTTCCATGCTGATCAACGATCCGTTTTGTCTGCCGGGGATGTTTCCCTTAAAAGGTTCAAACCCTACAAAGCGGTGCGACATGATGGCCTCACCCGCTGTGGCAGTGAGCAGATAATTTCGCAATCCGATGATTCCCCTTGAGGGAATGCGGAATTCAAGGAGCATGCGGTCGCCTTTCGGATTCATGCTGAGCATTTCGCCCTTGCGCAGATTCACCGTTTCGATGGCCTTTCCGGAATATTCATCCGGCAGGTCGATGCGAAGCTCTTCAATCGGCTCGCATTTTACGCCGTCTATTTCTTTGATGATCACCTGGGGCTGACCAATCTGAAGTTCATACCCCTCGCGGCGCATGGTTTCGATCAGTACCGAAAGGTGGAGTACACCCCTTCCGAATACATTGAATGAGTCACTCGAACCGGTTGGCTCCAAGCGGAGCGCAAGGTTCTTTTCGAGCTCTTTTTCCAAACGGTCTTTCAGGTGCCTTGAGGTGACAAATTTTCCCTCTTTTCCAAAGAAAGGAGAGTCGTTGATGGTAAACACCATGCTCATTGTGGGCTCGTCGATCGCGATGGCGGGGAGTTGTTCAGGAGCGTCGATGTCGGCGATGGTATCGCCGATTTCAAATCCTTCGATACCTACCACGGCACAAATGTCGCCGGCGAGTACTTCCTCGGTTTTCTTTTTGGCCAATCCCTCAAACACATAAAGTTCTTTGATCTTCGATGCAGTATGGGTTCCGTCGCGCTTCACGAGGGCAATGCGCTGACCCGTTTTCAGGGAGCCGCGCTTCACACGTCCAATTGCGATCCTACCGATGAAGGAAGAATAATCAAGCGAAGTGATAATCATTTGCAAAGTACCTTCCTCGATTTCGGGCGGGGGAATGTGCTCGATGATGGCATCCATCAAAGGGGTAATGTTATCGGTTTCATCTTTCCAATCGGTGCTCATCCAGTTGTTCTTTGCCGATCCGTAGATGGTCGGAAAGTCGAGCTGTTCTTCTGAGGCATCAAGGCTGAACATCAGCTCAAAAACAGATTCCTGGACTTCGTCCGGGGTACAGTTCTCTTTGTCAACTTTGTTCACCACAACAATGGGCTTCAGCCCGAGCTGTATGGCTTTTTCGAGTACGAATCTCGTTTGTGGCATTGGGCCTTCGAAGGCATCGACGAGCAAGAGCACGCCGTCGGCCATATTAAGCACACGCTCCACTTCACCTCCGAAGTCACTGTGACCAGGGGTATCGATGATGTTAATTTTGTAGTCTTTGTAAACAACGGCTACGTTTTTGGCCAAAATGGTGATGCCTCGCTCTTTTTCGAGGTCGTTGCTGTCCATGATGAGCTCCCCGGGCTTTTCGTGTTCTCCGAATACTTTTCCGAGAAGCATCATCTTGTCGACCAGTGTTGTTTTACCGTGGTCAACGTGTGCGATGATGGCAATATTTCTAATGTTCTGCATAGCCGTTAATTCAAAATTGCCGCAAAGGTACACTTAATGTTTGGTGATAACACTAATAAAAAAAAGCCGTCTCCTCTGCGGAGACGGCCACACTTGATCGTAGATCAATTAATGTGTTATCAACGGGCAATCAAGATTTTCCTGATTACTACTTCCGTCGGAGTGGTAAGTTTTGTAATGTAAACACCATTGGGCAGATTCGATCCTTCGAAGCCCAGGCGGTATTCCTGACCGGCATTGGCTGTTTGTCGAAATATCGTTTCAACCACACGGCCATTCATGTCGATAACTTCCACAATCAAAAGCTGTCCTTTCGAGCTCATGAATTCAATATTCACAGGTCCGGTTGAAGGGTTGGGGAAAGTTTCCAAAGTAACGAGTGCCTGGGATTGTAGCATCACAGGACCCGGGTTCAGCTCTTCTTCGCTGCAATTGTGGATGGCCAAAACACCATCGAGGTCGTAAGCGTCAAAAGTGGTCGAGAGCTCGCCGTTATTGACAAGCTTTATGGCAGTGATGAAAGGAAGCGGCCCTGCGTCGCTGATATCTACGAAAGGGTCGCTTTTACAGATGGTTTTAGCGAAAAGAAAGTTCACTCCATCTTGCGACACATAAACGTCTGCATACTCCGGATATACTTCACAACCGGAATTGCCGAATGAAGTCTCAACAAATTCCAGATCATCGCCCGCAAGGTTGGGCACGATGCCGTTGAATCCGAGTGTGATGCTTCCGCCATAACCGAGCGTTACAAAGACGTTCCCATCGGTACGCTCAGGTTCTCCCAGCGCTTTGGTAGGGTTTGTTCGGTTGGATGCCAGGGCACCGCCGTTGCTACGTATACCCTGCACGTATTCGAACATTTCAGAAGCGAAGCAATCACCTGGGATGAGTGAGAAGAATTCCTCACATCCGTTCAGGGCTACCACACCGTCTACATCATAACCGTCTCTGCCGGGAAGCTGTGCAGCTTCGGGAGTGACATCTACAATTTTCACTAAGGTGAAGTAGGAAAAGCCTGTTTCCTCAAAAACGTCGAAAAACGCCCCGTTGGTGCAACTTTGACCTACATAGACAAATTGGCTGTCGTCGATGTCATCGGGATCTGAAACAACTTGCTGAGATACATATACATCAGCGCGTTCTTCGAAATTACTGCAAGTCTTGTTACCAAAAGTGGTCTCAACCACTTCGAGGTCATCCACACCGGGAAGGGCCTGCGCTTGTCCGTCCATGCTTAAAATGAGCGTCCCGTTAAATCCGAGTGTTGCAAAGTTAACTGTGTTGTCGCGTTGCGGTGCTCCCAATGCTTTAGTCGGATCCATGCGGTCCGCCGGAATGGTGCCCTCGGGAGCGTAGAGAAGAACTTCTGATGCATAGCATTCAGTTCCAGGAATGCCTGACCCGTCACTTGAAACACATCCTGCAGCAATATCACCGTTTTCGAAAACAATGCCGGCCTCATAGGTGGTTGCTGAAATATTGGCTGTTATCGGGTCAATCAGGTTGAAAGCAGTGCTGCCCGCATTGGCTACGATAATGGTTCCGTCCGCCAGAATCCCTGCTCCGTTGATATTGTTCAAATCATCAACAGTAAAACCGGGAACGCCGCCTGCCGAGATGTTGTAGAATGTATTGTCACCGCGGTTTGCCAACCATAGGATGCCATCCGAAGTAATCACTAAATCGCCACCGCGCACATCCACGTCAAGCGAAAGTACGGTGGAAGCTTCTCCCGTTATTGGGTCCACACTGTAGACTGTGTTGGTGTTTGCAGAAGCAACGTAAAGTACTCCATCGGCCGGATCGACCACTACGTGAGGGATGTTGTTGATGTCTTCACCGCCTTGAGTAATCTGTAGAGGCGCAGAAGCATCACCCGTCGCGGGGTCGTAAATGATCAGCTTACCTGCCCCCGCAACAATGTAGAGGTCACCAACAGGAGAAATGCCCATGTGGGCAGACCCGGTGAAAGTCTCTAACTCTGTCAACGTAGCCGAACCGCCTTCAATGTCAACTCCATACAGCACAGATTCACTGCTTTGAGGGGTGGATGAGTCAATAATGTTCATGTAATACACTTTGTAGTCAGTGCATTCTTCTTGAGCGTAAAGATTGGTTACCCCAAAGATCAAGGCAATCAATATTGTAAAGTGTAGTGGTGATTTCATAGCAAAGTGGATTTAGATTTATTCGAATATAGACAAATTTTCTGAACTTGTCTTGTTTAATCACATTTATTTAGGTGTTCATCGAATATTCTACCTTTTTCATCATGAATAGCCGCCGCCTCATCAACTCATTCTATATGTTTACCAATTTAATGAGTTAAAAATGAATCATTTATTTAATTGCCCTGATTTGCTTTTTGCATAAACCTTCGGCTGTGCTTTCTTGTATTTCGCAGCAGGTCCCCCCAAAAACGTTCGATTCATGCCTACTTTCTTTTTTGAAGATGTAGCGGGAAGGACAGGTGATGAGGCATTTTTAAATGTATATTAGCCCCAAACAAATTTAAATGGATTTTCCTGTGACTACAGTTATTATCATCCTGATTCTGGTGCTGGTCGCCGCAGGTATCTTTATCGTTCGCCAGCAAACGGCAGCCATTGTGCAGCGCTTTGGTAAGTTTCACTCCATTCGCACGGCCGGCTTTCAATTGAGAATTCCCGTGGTAGACCAGGTAGCAGGCCGTGTTAACCTGCGGGTTCGCCAGCTCGATGTGAATGTGGAAACCAAAACCAAGGACGATGTCTTTGTACGCATCAAGGTGTCTGTGCAGTACAAGGTGCTGAAGGAGTTCATTTATGAAGCATTTTATAAATTGGAAGACCCCCATGGTCAGATTACTTCCTACGTTTTTGACGTGGTGCGCGCCGAAGTGCCAAAGCTTAGGCTCGACGACGTTTTCGAAAAGAAGGACGACATCGCCATCGCCATTAAGCGCGAACTTGAAGTGGCCATGGGAGAGTACGGTTACGGCATTATCAAGGCCCTCGTCACAGACATCGACCCCGACGTAGAGGTAAAGCAGGCCATGAACCGCATCAACGCCGCCGAACGTCAAAAAGTAGCCGCCGAGTACGAGGGTGAAGCCGACCGCATCCGCATCGTGGCAAAGGCTACTGCCGAAGCTGAAAGCAAGCGCCTCCAGGGTCGAGGTATCGCCGATCAACGCCGCGAAATAGCCCGCGGACTCGAAGAATCAGTGAATGTATTGAATAAGGTGGGCATCGGTTCACAAGAGGCCTCAGCCCTGATCGTCGTAACTCAGCACTACGATACCCTTCAGGGGATCAGTGAAAATACCAAGAGCAACCTTATTCTCCTGCCTAACAACCCTAGCTCAGCTGCAGATATGCTGACCCAACTCACCACTTCATTTGTAGCCGCCAATAAAATTCAGGATATGCAAAATGATCTGGAGAAAGGCGAACGGGGAAGCGAGGGTAAAAGCTAACCACTGCAGGAATTATTCTGATTTCACAAAAGCTGATCGATGCCAATCGTCGCCAATCCTGAACTGGATAACGAACAGCCCCTTTTGAAAATTTGAAATATCCAGCCTTACATAATTGCGCTCATTGTACACCGGGGTTTTTCCTTCCGAGACTTTTCGACCGTCTATGCTGTATATAATATACTGCATGTTTCCATCGAAACCCTTTTTACTTCTAATTTCCACGTAGTCGACAGCCGGGTTAGGCAACAGCACAAACGGGTTATCATTGTAGTCAAAAATATCGTCCAGCAGGCCATCGCAATCGGGATAGATCATTCGGCTATCCTCTGATGTAAGCCCGCCGGGATCCGTGACTTTCAGCGTAATTTCGTACCAATAAGTTTCAAACTCGCTACAACCTGTGGGGTTGATTTCCATGGTTTTGTTGTTTTCCGTCATCGTACTCAATTGGTGAAAGTGCGTGTTGTGGTGAAGTAAAAGAGTCCAGTCATAAGTCATTTCTTCAGTCCCGTGTTCTGCATCTTCTACTTCAGCAATCAGGCTCAGCATAGTGGGCGCTCGGGTTGAGTAGAGCTCGCCTTCCTCAATGCTCGCAATGTTGGCAGATGGCGGTGTATTGTTGAGCGACACGAATACATCTCGCACAGTGAATGCACCCGAAGTGTCGGATACAGTAACACTTACGGTACACGTTTCCAGGCCTTCATTTTCGCTGTAAAAGGTATGTACAGGATTGGCTTCGGTTGAAACGGATCCATCGCAAAATTCCCAGAAAAAACTAAGGGGATCGCCTTCAGGATCGAAGGAGCCCTCTGTGCTGAAAGATACTTCCAGTGGTGAGTAGCCAAACACAATCTCGGGGTCGACTTTCACTACAGGCTTTCTATTGCCACCAAAGCATATTTTTTTCACGAACGAAGGAAAGAGCGAGCAGTAATAAATACAGCCGTTAAATGGGTTTTGCGTAATAAATAACGGGCGACCGGCATCCTCATTCCAAAGTTCAACTTTCTCAAGTTCATCATTTTCGCTGACATGGGCAGCACGTATCCACCCTGTGAAATCAGCAAACAAGTACAAGCCCTGTTGCTCTTCGGGAATAAATTCACCACTGAGAAAAGTACCTCCCGAGGTGCTCAGTCCCCGAAAATTCTCACCTTCAACGGTGCTCTCAGGGCTGCCTAAAGGCGTGAAAGACTCATTTCCATTTTCATCATAGCTCATGTAGGCCGCATATGGGTCGTTGTCATTGGCTTCATTGGCATAGGCCAATAAGGGTCGCTCGTGTACAAAGGTGATGACATCTTCAGGAATAAACTGACCCTGATCGCAAGGATTTGAAAACACATAATCATGTGCGAAATTGGAAGGCTGCACCGTGTGCTGATAGTTAAAGAATGGTGTGGTACAGCCGCCTGTGTCAAATAGCGGATTGGGCGCATTGGTGTTTTGCGTGTTATTATTATAATAAAACGGGTGAATTACGGGCCCCTGAAACATGGGCCAACCGAAATTAAGCCCGGGCTCTCGCACCACATTGATTTCTTCCCACACCCAATCACCTACATCCGAGAGGTAGATCACTCCGGGAAAACCGTCATCCAACCCACCGTACCCTGTACCCGCTTTTACGGTCATACGATACGGGTTGCGCAATCCGAGCGCGTAGACTTTTGAACGTGTGCCATCGGGCTCACTCGAATTGTAAAACGGATTATTGGGAAGGCCTGCGCCCGTTTCGGGGTGGATGCGAAGTACTTTTCCGTTGAGGCCGTCGAGGTATTGTGCGCGATAACCGCCCAGCATTTCGTCCGGCCCCAAAAGCCCGTCGGCCAAACCGAGACTGTCCATACCAAATTCAGGCACCGGTCCCGTTCCGTTATAGCCCAGGCCGTTGAATCCGCCCACCCACGTGTTGCCGTCGCCCGTAGAGACA
>JAIVHQ010000168.1 GCA_020200995.1 Flavobacteriales bacterium | reverse complement strand
ATTCTTAATTTAGTAACTCAAAAAACATCCATGGGCGGAGAGGGCACAATGGCTCACATGATCAGGAGCCTGGCGTACAACAACGGGCTGAAGCAGAAGAAAAGCCCCTTCAAAAAAGCGTGGGGGACTGCTGCCGCGCAGCAGGACGACTACAGCACTTACTCCGATCCGCAAACGGCCGTCTCCAAACCAAAACCCGCCCGCAAGCGGCAATCACCACAACCGATTTATACAACGGGTGACCGGGCCAATACATATGCTGCGGTGATGGTTGGTATTGCGGTGCTGTGGTTGGTGATGGGGCTGTGGGTGCTGCCGTTGATGTGACCCCCGCCGCAACTGAATTATCCGCTTACCTTGTCTCGAAATGGTGGTGACTCAGTTTGTACTCCGTTCTGTTTCGTCCTCTCAAACACCCCGTCCACAAACCGCTTCATGGCCCGCATCTCATCTTTCGCCAGGCCCTTCCCTGTCTGAGCCACGGCAAAGAGGGCAATGCCAAGCAGGGCTCCGCCCCCGGCGATCCAAAGGCCCCACAGGTCATAGTCCAAAGTGTATTGAGAACTCGCAATCATCAGGCCTGCGAGCACGGTAAATCCGGCAAAACCGTAAAAGAACATGAACATCGTCCACACGGCCGGCGCCGGTGCAGTCAGGCAGCGCACCAAAGTGCCTGGATATTCCTCATCGCCTTTTTCCGTAGCGGCGATGGAGATGTCCATCTGCGGCGACCAAAAATGTTTCTTCTCGGGCGAAATGCTGAGCACCACATGGCCTTTCACAATGGCGCTGCGAAAATCATCGGGGTTGTGGCGCCGCAATTTTTCCAGAATTAGCTTCTCCGCCCCCTCGACTGAAAGCGAAGTGCGGATACGAAAGCGCGGACGGAAATCGAGGTCTGACATGGCGTAGGTTGAGGTGACCGAAGATATTAAAATCTCGCGAAGCACCCACGCAAAGACTTATCCCTTTTCGGGAAAACAAGTTGCTAACGGGCGTTCAAAACGATTCGCTGCGTTGCCGACATTCCGTTTCCCGTGCGTATGCTGAGGATATAAACCCCTGCCGATAATTGATCCGACTGCAGCGTCAATTCATTTTTCCCGATGCTCAACCCCTCTTGACGGCTCTCCCGAACCACCACCCTTCCGTTCAAATCCATGACCTGTATGAAAACGTCGTCGGGCGATTTCAGATTGAAAGAAATATTCAGCCGTCCATCACTCGGATTGGGATAAACCTGCAAGCCCATGGCATTGTTGCTCAATTCATTCAGCTGATCGTTTGACAAGGTGTTATTTGCAGTCAGATACACTTTAAACACCGTGCTGTGCGCCTCGCTCTGTGTGCCGTTGTTAGTCCAAAATATGTTGGGAGCACTGCTGTGGATGCCGCCCACAATGTAACCGACAAGCACAGAATCTGCTTCGAGGTCATTTAACTTAATAACGCCGTTGCTGAAGGAGGAGATGCCGGGAACAGGGATGAACTCAGATCCCGAACCGAGGAGTCCGGGCATTTCTGTCGGTAGTTTATACTCAGCCATGCTGCCATCGGCAGTGCGGGTCACACGGGCGATGGTATTTACAAAGGGCACGTTGTCGTCCTGCACGAGTGTTTCTCCATCCATATAGTACTGTGCAATTCCACCGAAAAAAACGGTGTGCATTTCATTCTGCGCTTCGTCATAAAGAGAAATGTGCGCACAGTGGTAGTGGTTGAAATACTGTGCAAAATCGGCTTGAACGGCATAGTCATCGGCAGTAATATTTACCGCATTGAGGTAAGGCAGGTCGGCAGTGGGCTGAAATACCCCGGAAAAAGCGGTGAGTCCTTCGCTGCCGTCAGGCATGATTTGCGCAGCCACATTGTAATCACGTCGGTGAAAGGCCGCCTCATCGATCCAGGTATCTACCATGGCCACACTGAGGTTGGCGCCGTCGTCTTCGATGTCAAAAATCCGAAGTGCGTTGGTATATTCCTGACTGAAGGTAGGATTGTTCATGGGATTGTACCTCCCGTCGAAACGGTGTCCTCCGACGAGGTAATACATGCCGTTGAGTCGATGAAGGTATCCACCCGTCACAGCAAGAAGCTCATTTTCGATTTGCCTGAAGTGTTCTGCCGGATTCTCCCCGGCCACGATCGCATTGATCGCTCCCGGCAAGTAAACGGCGGTAAGTTTGGGATAGGTCATGTGATCATCTGCCTGAGCGCTGTAGCCGTATCCGCCGATGAGATACAGGTAGTCGCCGTTTTGAACAAACTGCATATTGGTGCTGCTCAGCTGCTCGGAAATGTCAGCGGGAAGGTCGCTCAGCGGTCTTGTCCAAACCTCCGCACTCACCGGGTCTACCCCACAAGCCTTCATGTTCGGCAGAGGAAAAGGATTGAAGGCCGCCCAAACCGGGAATTTCCAAAGGCTCGAGATGCACAGAAAACGGTGCTTGAGCCTCTGCATTTGAAAATAAAAGACCGAAGACGAAAAGGAACGCGTAGCGGCAATACATGACATAGAGTTATTGATGTACACAAATTAAGCTGTATTTAACGGCTTGCGGTGTGACTGCGGACACAAAGACTCTTTCGTCAACTTCGACCAAGGCACAAATACTGGCCGCGCAGCGGTTGTATATGCTTACTACCTTCAACGCTCACCATAAATGTCGGCGTCGCAACTCCTCAAAGCCGCAGATGTCTGATCCGCTGTAGCCAAAAGTGCATCGAGGATGCCCGAAATTAGTTTTTCATTTTACACGTACTGATGCCAAATGGTGCATACAACGGGCAAAAGCTCACAAAACTCGTAAGCAAAAATACAGCGCCCAAAATCAACAGCACCAACCCTGCGGTACCCGTCACGGTACCTGTAAAGTAAAGCACAGCAAATGCGATGGCTGCTAAAATTCGAACGATGCGGTCTGTGGATCCCATATTCTTTTTCATAATAGTAATGTTTAAGTGTTTAACCATTGAATAGCGACAACAAGCGCTGTAATCACTGCGATGCACATGACACAAACCATGGCAAATCGGAGGACATTGCGGTTGTTGGCCTTCATATCTGTACAAAGGTGCGACAACCCGATTGCTTGTAGCGGTGACTGTGGTTACCGCTCCGGCAATTCCACCGAAGAGGCGTGCTGTTTGACCTTGCCTTCGTACTCGAGTCTTTTCATCACCCGGCTGATTACTTCCCTGACAGTGCCCAGTTCGTTGGCGATCTCTCTGTGCGACATGTGCAGCGGATTTTTTCCTGTAAGTTGAATCTTTTCACGCAGGTAATCGAGCAGGCGCTTGTCCATTTTGTCGAAAAGCACATGCTGCACAGTGTCGAGGAGTTCCGTGTAGCGTTTGTTGTAAAGCTCGAAAAAAAGCTCGTTGAGGGAAGCATCTGTTTTGAGCAGCTTCGGCAGTCGCTCGGCTGGTAGCAAATATAGCTCGCAATCGGTCTCTGCCACTGCGTAAACCTTACTCGGCGATTGATAAAGTGCAGCGGCAAAGGACATGACACAGCCTTCACCTTCACGGATGTAATAAAGCAGCAGGTCGCGCTCCTCATATCGGGCAAATACTTTGACCAGCCCCTTTACCACAAGAGGAACCCCGCGCACATATTGTCCTTCACGAATCAAGGTGCTTTGAGCGTCAGCGCGGGTGAGGTCGTCCGGGCTTGTATCGCGCATCAATGATCGAAAAGCGGCACGTGCATGCGGTGACATGTCGATGTTCATGTGGTGAAGTTAATGAATTTACATGCGACCATTTTCGTTTGACCGACACTCCTTTTGCGCCATCCGCGGTGAATGCGTAATTATACAACCGCAAGTTCAAGTTGAAAAAGGCTCTACAGGCTGCGAGCATCGCCACCAAGGGCAATTCCGACCTGTGAAAGCGCGGCACTTTCCCGTTCCGTAGAAATCCTGTATGCGCGTGCTGAACGAAAACTTGCTTCCG
>JAIVHQ010000029.1 GCA_020200995.1 Flavobacteriales bacterium | reverse complement strand
GTATCCGCGCTCGGTCACTTTCAAAAATTTGCGAAGGCGGTCTGCTTCTGAGGCGTCGAGTTTCTCCGGGGCCATTAACACGGAGGAATAGCCGTAAGGCACGCCGTGGTCTGCAGGCGTAAAGCAAGTCAGCTCGATCCCGGCGCTTTCGGCCAGGGCACCCTCCCAGTGCTGAAAAATCCATGCGATTCCTTTTTCCTCTTTCAAAAACTCATCCCACACCTCAAGTCGGCCGGGCGTGCGCATCGCAAGTGCCTCGTCGAGACCGGCATTGCGCACCATCGCGCTGAGGATGGCTTCCTCAAGTGGAGTGTTATAGCCCATATAAGTATGATTCGCCAATTCGCCGGGGTCCGATACTCCGCTTGCAGCCTTAACACAAAATGCACTCCTGTCTTTCTGCAATATTGATGCAACCGCCGCAGGTTTATTACCCCCCTCTTTTCTGAAAAAGAAAAGATGCTCAGAAGGGCCTACCGCGAGGTCGACCTCCCCGTCCGAAAGGCGCTGCACAGGCTTCTTCTTATAGCCGTCGATTTCGGTGGTGAACCAGTCCAGGTGAATTCCCTCGTCTAGGTACCATCCGTTGTACTCAGCCAGAAAAATTCCGGAGTGGAGTACGTTTGGCGACCAATCGAGGGCGAGCCTGATCGTGTCTGCGGGTGTCGATTCGGTCTTCTCACCCGATACTGAAGGAGGGGCAGTGCAGGAAATGGCAGAACAAATAATTACGGCTGCACAGGATCTAAAAAATATTTTCATCGCTTAAAAGATTTTATTGGGTATGTGCATCAGAATCTCAGGTGCAGGGTGGCGTAAATATGGCGCGGTGGCTGCACGAAAAATCCAGGCTCGGTGATACCGGCAGCCTCATTGAAAACGGGCACCCCGTAAGTGAAATATTGATTGTCGAGCACATTGTTAAACATTACACTGATGCTATGCTCTTTGTAAAATCTGTACTGAGCGCGTAAGTCCATCACAAAAGATTCGGGTACGATCAGATCGGCATCGTTGGTGAGCTCCATGAATGCGCTGCTCAGATAGCGGGTGCGCAGACCGAGGGTGAGATTTTTTATCGGCGAGTACTCCAAGGTTGTTTGCACATTCCACTCAGGGGTGAGGACAGGTGTGATGTTTTCAAAAACATCTTCGCTGCCCTCCGGGCTGTAGCTGCTGATTTCCGCTTGCATGTAGGTGGCATTTCCACGAAGGCTCCATGCGGGGCTGATCTGCCAATTATAGTCCAGCTCCACTCCGCGGCGATAGCTGCGCTCCTGGTTTCGGTACACTTGTACGAATCCTTCCGGGATAAATTCTCCGATCGGGGCTATTTCATTTTCGAAAAGCATGTAAAACACATTGAGACCTGCGCTGAGGCCCGACTTATTGTAGCGTACGCCCGCCTCCCAATTGTTGACATATTCGGGGACTACATGGTTGGGGTCTTGGATCAGGGGGAGATTGGAGGCATTGACTTGTGTGCTACCCAGCATGTCGAAGCGGGTCGGCTCTCTACCCGCCCGCCCGAAGGATGCGTAAGCTGAAGTGCGCTGATCGATGCGGTAATTCACACCGACCGTCGGGTTGATGAAGAGCCACTCCCGTGCGGGGATGCTCGTTTCGAAACCGAGGAATTCCTCGTCGGGTGTAAAGTTCATGCGCACGGCACGAACCTGAACATCCCCGAACAGATCAAAACGGTTGAATGTGTAATTCGCCTTTGCAAACCCGGAAGCCTCTTCCTTTCGGGTGCGATCGTCGTAATAGGGGTTGGCGTAGTCGGGAACGATTTGTTCCACATTGCGTCTGTAGAAAACGTTGGCGTGAAGGCCCGCATTGATTTTCAGCCTATCGCCGAGGGCAGAACCATTGAGCGCACTCATCACACCGTAGTGGTCATTATAGAGAGGGTAGTTGATTTGGGTAAACCCGGCCTCTTCGTCTTCAAATCCGAAGGGGAAATCACCACCGGCGCCGTTGTAGTATACCGTATTGACAAGGGACCAATCCCTGTTTACGGCATAAATATGCTGAAGCTGGGCCATCCATTGGCCGAAATTGTCAACATCATTTTCTGAAACGCCGTTGGTGCGAGGATCGCGGCGGATGTCGGAAATAGCCGCCGGCGTATATGCCAAACCATTTGCCGAAAGGCCTGCAAAACCTGTAAACTTAAAGGTATGTCGCTCTTTAAAGAGTGCTCCCGAGAAGAATGCCGACCTGGAATCAGTGGAAGCATTGCGCCGGAACCCGTCTGAGAGGGTCCGCGTGTAGCGCGCGTAAAATGACGCGCCCTGTTCGTTCTTTCCGGTGGCTACCTCGGCGCTCAGGCGACGCGTGTTAAATGATCCGCCTGTCATCTGAATTTCGGCGCGAGGTGCTGTATCGAGCAGGCTGATCGACTCGAAACTGATCGAGCCGGCGTATGATGAAGTTCCGTTCGTGGATGTGCCCACTCCGCGCTGGATCTGCACGGACTCAATGCTGTTGCCGAAGTCTGTGAAATTGGAGAAAAACACGCCTTGATCGATCATATCATTCAGCGGTACACCGTTTAGCGTTATGTTAATGCGCGTTTGGTCAATTCCGCGCAACCGCATCTGACCGTACCCCGACAAATTGGTTCCCGACTCTGAGTAGGATACAATAGAGGGTGAAAGTTCCTCGAGAAGAAAAGCACCATCCTGACCGGCATACACCTTCTCGATCTCGGCGCGGTTTCGGGTCACCTGCGATACAGGAGCATTTCGGCCGGCTCTCACTGCGCTGATCACCACCTCATCAGTTTGAAATTCTCTCCTAGCGAGAGTGAAATCCACCTGAAGGTTTAATGCATCATTTTCCACCGTTTCTGTGGCCGGACGGTAGCCTACATAAGAGGCTGTCACGCGATGAGACCCCGGCCTCAGGCTCAAGCGGTAAGTGCCGTCATTGCCGGAAGTGACGCCGTAAGACGCGCCCTCCAATTTTACGGCTGCTCCGGGAAGCGGTAATCCGCTCTCATCGGTAACGGAACCTTCGATAAAACTCTGTGCATTCACTGTGCCGAAGACGGATAAGATCATCCATCCCGCGGCGGCAAGCATTCTTGTCTTCATGTCGTAAAACATTTAACAAGAACAAGGGGCCAATTCTTGGGAAGTTAGTATTAATTGGACTTTGTCGATCATTTCCCTTCGCCGGCATTACCCGGATCAGGTTCAATGGGTATAATCTCAGCCCTTGACGGTAAAATCGCGGGCACCCCTTACGAGACGCTGCAAAGTTAATGAGGTATTTTGGAATGAGAAAAAAAAACTTTCTACACAGCCGCGAAATGCCGCTCAATGGCTGATATTGCACTCTTCAGGCGTTCGTCGCCCGAGCCTTCCACCACTTCGAAGGCGGCGCCGAAGTGGGTCAATTGGCGTTCGTAAAACCCGAAGAGCAATTCGCGCTCTTTGTCGTCGGGGCTTTCGCGAAAGGGGTCGGGCTCCCAGGGCAAGTCGGGCTTGCAAAGCAGGCGAAGGTGGTAGGGCCTTTGGTAATTCGACTCTTCAATAAATGACGGCACTTGGCCAAAACGAAACAGCGCCCAGATCTTAAGCACCAGCATATCGGTGTCGAACACCACGAGGTTCCGCGCTTTTGCGGAAGCGGCCTCTTCAGCGGCAATTTGACCTTTACAGATAGCGACGAGGTCGTCAGAATCATACTTCCCGCCGGTTTCCGTCAAAAAATCTCGTGCGTATTCTTCGGCGTAGGGCGCCTCGAAGTGTTCAGAAAGTGCCTTGGTCAATTCCGATTTTCCCGAACATTCGGGTCCTGTAACGGCGATTCTAATAATTCCCATGCTCATTTTGCGGTCGGCCGAGATAATTTCGGCGCCATTCAACATATCCGTACACAGCCATTCCGGTGTACATCAGAGACAGCAGTGCGTATGCCTCCAAACCGCGCGCAAGGTATAGATAAACCGCCAACGAATCAACCGCAATCCAATAAATCCAATTCTCCAAAACCCTGCGTGCAACAAGCCATGTAGCGATAAATGCGAAAACCGTTGTGAACGAATCGAGCAGGGGCATTTCGGCATCGGTGTAGGTGTTCAAAATCCAAAAAACCATCCCGGTTCCGACATATCCACCCAAGGCGATCCACAAATGGTAGCGCATGGATTTAACCGTCACCTCAATGTTGTCAGGGTCAGTTTCCCTCGACCAAACCACCCAGCCGTATATGCCCATCACGACGTAGTATGCAAACAGGACTGCCTCGGCATATATTTTGACTTCTATAAACAAGTAAATGCTCAGGGCAGAGCCGATGATGCCCGCAGGCCAACACCAAATATTGCGGCGGGCCGCCAAAATAACATAGGCCACATTGAACACCACTGCGGCGTATTCAATCCAATCACTCACTTCGCTGCGTGTCGGTAGTCAAGATCGATATCGCCCGGCAATACCTTCATAACGAAGCTGCCCCGCCCGGCATCGCCAAAAAATTGTTCGGCTCCCGACTTCACGGCGGCGAATACTTCGTCCCATTCGCCCTGCACCTGTGTGCTGAGAGCATTTACTTTCACCTTCAGCCCGTCATTGCGGGTGATGTGATCAATAAACCCGAGGATGGCGGTTTGGTAATTCACTTGAAGGGGATACATGGAGATTTCGAGGGTGATTTTCATATCAATTGCAATGGCAGGGTGAAGAAAAAAAGATTTCAGTTCGGGGAAAGCGCGCGCGTATTTCGTCTTGCTCGAGTTTACTCATCATAATAAGCCGCATGTCGATCTTTTCCAAAAAATTGAGGCCTTCGGGCAGGGCTTCGATTTTGGTGCCGCGCAGATCAAGGGTTTTGAGGCCCACCAGGTCGGCCACCTCATCGGGGAGGAAATGGATATCGGTGTGGGCGAGCGAAAGGTGTTCGATGCTGTACATTTTGGTGACCACGGAGGGAAAGGTGGCAAGGGCGGATTTCGAAAGATCGAGCGTGCGCAGGTTCACAAGGTCTTCAAAGCATTCGGGGAGTTTGAGGGCAGGCGATTTCTTCAGGTTGAGTTCCTTCACCCCTGTGCATTTGCAGACCTCGTCGAGACGTTCCCATTGCTTGGGCTTCACTTTAAGGCTTCCGTCATCCTTGACAGTTTCGCAGATATCGGGCTGAGCAGAGAGAAAAGAGACGGCGCTAATCAGTGTAAGCGCTGTCAGCCAAAATTTGGCGCGCAGCAGTGGCATCCTTCTCGATTTGCGCTTTGAGCGCTTCCGTGTCCTCAAATTTGACTTCATCGCGAATGCGGCCATGAAAAGTAAGCCGCAAATTTTTTCCGTAAAGGTCGGATGAAAATCCGAATATGTGGACTTCGATCACCCTTTGGGCTGTATCCCTAACCACGGTGGGCCGCTTTCCGATGTTGGCCATGCCGTGATAAATGCAGTCTTCAAAATGTACTTTGACTGCGTAGACCCCGTTGCCCGGAATAAGTTTCCCGGTTTCAGACGGCTCCACATTGGCCGTCGGGAAACCCATGGAGCGGCCGATCTCATTGCCCCTGACCACAAGCCCGGTGAGGGTGTATGGATAACCGAGATACCCGTTGGCGCGGGCCACGTTTCCTTCGAGAAGCGCGTTTCTGATTTTGGTGGAACTCACTTTTACATCATCGATCATGCGGGCAGGAATTTCTTCCACCTCAAAACCATAATCAGGCGCCATGGCCCGCAGGTTTTCGAGGCTCCCCTCCCTGTTTCGCCCGAAGTGATGATCGTAACCTATCACCAGTTTATGCACCCCGATGCCTTTTACGAGAATATCGCGGACATATTCGGGTACAGTGGTTCGGCTGAATTCGAGGGTGAAAGGGTGAATGATCAAATGGTCGATGCCCGAGCTTTCGAGAAGCTCGATCTTTTCTTCGAGGGTGGTGAGGAGTCGCAGGTCGTTGTCGTCAGGGAAAAGCACAAGACGCGGGTGCGGAAAAAAAGTGAGCATCACCGCCTCGCCCCCGTCTTCTCGGGCAATGTTCTTAATGCGGTCGAGCAAGACCTGATGGCCTTTGTGCACACCGTCGAATGTACCGACGGTCACCACGGCTTTGTCGAGCGGTTTAAATTCGGATAATTTCCGGTAAACTTTCAAAAATGGACAAGTAAGTTAGACAGTGTGAAAGGCATCGGGTTATGAAAGCCGGGCCACGCCCCGTTCGGTGCCCAAAATTAGGAAAATAAAATGAGGTAGAGCATGGGGCTTTTAAGATTAAATCTTAGCTTTGCACCCGCGAAAACAGTAGCATTGACCCAATAACAATCCCCATAAAATGGCGACAAAATCCGGTAAAGTTGTACAGGTAATCGGCCCCGTAATCGACGTGAGCTTCCCTGACGAAAAAAGCCTTCCCATGATCAACAGCGCGCTCGAGATCGAGCGCAAAGACGGCAGCAAGCTGGTACTCGAAGTACAGCAGCACATCGGTGAAGACAGGGTGCGAACCATCTCCATGGATGCCACCGACGGCGTAGCCCGCGGCACCGAGGTGATCAACACCGGGCAGCCCATCATAATGCCTATTGGCGACGATATTAAAGGCCGCCTCTTCAACGTGACAGGCGATGCCATTGACGGACTCGGTAATCTCTCCAAAGAAAACGGATATCCAATTCACCGCGATGCCCCGAAATTTGAAGACCTCTCAACAGGTAAAGAAATTCTCTACACAGGTATCAAGGTGATCGACCTGATCGAACCTTATTCAAAAGGTGGTAAAGTTGGCCTTTTCGGAGGCGCGGGTGTTGGAAAAACAGTATTGATCCAGGAGCTCATCAACAACATCGCAAAAGGATATGCCGGTCTTTCGGTATTTGCCGGTGTTGGTGAGCGTACCCGTGAGGGAAATGACCTCCTCCGCGAGATGATCGAATCGGGAATTATTACATACGGCGACGCTTTCCGCGAATCAATGGAAGCCGGCGGATGGGACCTCTCGAAAGTCGACTTTGATGAAATCAAAAAATCTCAGGCCACTTTTGTCTTCGGCCAGATGAACGAGCCTCCCGGAGCCCGCGCACGTGTGGCCCTCTCGGGTCTCTCGCTCGCAGAATACTTCCGCGACGGCGATGACGAATCAGGCGGAAAAGACATCCTTTTCTTTATTGACAACATCTTTCGATTTACCCAGGCAGGTTCTGAAGTATCGGCCCTGTTGGGACGTATGCCTTCAGCTGTGGGTTACCAGCCCACACTTGCCACGGAGATGGGAGCTATGCAAGAACGCATTACTTCGACCAAGCGCGGATCGATCACATCAGTGCAGGCGGTTTACGTACCTGCGGATGACCTTACCGACCCCGCCCCTGCCACCACTTTTGCCCACCTCGATGCCACCACAGTACTCTCGCGTAAGATTGCCGAGCTCGGTATCTACCCTGCGGTAGACCCCCTGGACTCAACTTCGCGCATCCTCACCCGCGAGATTGTGGGCGACGCACACTACGACTGTGCCCAACGCGTGAAAGAAACACTGCAGCGTTACAAAGAACTTCAGGACATCATCGCCATCCTCGGTATGGACGAACTCAGCGACGAGGACAAACTCACCGTGAGCCGCGCCCGCCGTATTCAGCGATTCCTTTCACAGCCTTTCCACGTTGCGGAGCAGTTTACAGGCCTCCCCGGTGTACTCGTTCCCATCGAGGAATGCATCAAAGGATTCAACATGATTCTAGAAGGCGAAATGGATCAATACCCCGAAGCTGCTTTCAACCTGAAAGGAAGCATCGAAGAAGTGATTGAAGCCGGTGAGAAAATGCTCGCCGAAAGCAAATAAGCATGAAAGTTGAAATTATAACCCCGGATCACAGCCTGTTCAACGGCGAAGCCAAAGCGGTAACCATGCCCGGCATCGACGGTGACCTGGGAATCCTCGACAACCACGCCCCGCTCATCACCGCGCTGAAGGCAGGAGATGTGAAGGTCACAACCGAAGACGGAAAAGATCAGCTTTTTACCCTCAAGGGTGGAACGGCTGAAGTGCTCAACAACAAAGTGCTGATACTGGCCGAGTAAATTAATTTCAAATTGCCCTTTATTCAAAAAGCCGTTGCATTTATGCAGCGGCTTTTTCGTTGGGGCTGAAAACCATGAGTACATGAAGAGGTTCATAGACCCGCTCGCTCGTGTGGTTTGAGGTGTATGCCTCGGCTGTCCAATGGTCAGGATCGCTGTGGTCGATGGAGGGAAAAGAGGGCATGGTGACCGAGACGGTCTGACCGCCTCTGAATTCAGGAACGCGAAAAGTACCAAAGGCTGTCATCATGGCGGCGGAATTTAAGGGATGCAGACAAGTGTACGTCTGCCGGCCGGCCGGGGTTACCATATCGTGTCTGTCCGCTTAGTCGAGAGGCTGATTCAGAAAGTTCATTATCAAGGCGCACGCAGGGTTGAAAAGCAAGGAGTTGACATTAGTCAATGACTGTTTTCAATCCAAGTGCAACGCCGAGAATGGGCTTTATGGACAGCCTCTATTTGAGCTTATCATTGTCGAGGTGCCGACTGCTATCGCGGGCGGTCTTTTTCTCAAAGTTTCGGCGGACTGCTTCTTCGAGGTCTATGCCGGTTTGGTTGGCCAGGCACACGAGTACCCAGAGCACATCGGCCATTTCGTCGCCGAGGTCGGCGCCCTTGTCCGATTCTTTTTCGCTCTGCTCGCCGTAGCGGCGGGCCATGATGCGGGCAAGCTCCCCCACTTCTTCGGTGAGGATGGCCATGTTGGTCAGTTCACCGAAGTATTTGACTCCGTACTTTTTGATCCATTGATCTACCTCATCCTGAAGTTCTCGCAATTCCATATTAATCAGATTACCATCTCCTACCCCTCGCTTTTGCCGAAAAGGCTATGCAAAAGTACGCTTTAAAACAGAGCGACCCGCACATACGAATGGTGCATTCAGGTGCCCTCCACAGATACTTTCATATGCTCCGATTTCACGCAGCCCTTTCCGT
>JAIVHQ010000028.1 GCA_020200995.1 Flavobacteriales bacterium | reverse complement strand
ACCAATGCCAACGACGTGGTACCGGCATTTATGGAAACAGGCACCTACAGGCCCCGCGCCTCTGTGCAAACCATTAGCAACGCCATGGACGTGGGTTCGCCGAGCAATTTTGAACGGATGCAGGATCTTTTCGGAACGGCCGCCGCCGATTTTGCACCCTTTCTTGAAGCCGACGGCTGGAGCGACGACGAGACCCGCGAAGCTATGCGCGACGTGTACACCCGAACGGGCTACATGCTCGATCCCCATGGAGCGGTGGGATATCTGGGAATTAAAAAAGCACTGAAAACCCGACCGAATTCACTGGGCGTACTTTTGGAAACCGCCCACCCGGCAAAATTTGCAGAAGTGACGGAATCCACCCTCGGTGTGACGCCTGATATGCCCGAACGACTCCGCGCTTTTGCCGAAAAGGAAAAGGAAGCACACGCGGTGCCGAATAATTATGAGGCTGTCAAATCGATCGTAGAGGGCTGAGGCTGAGAATCAACACGAGTTCAGGCATCCATTCGTGCACTTTTTTGGAGGGTTTGGCTCAATGGCATACAACCTATAATTGCTATCTTGCGTCATTATTGTGCTTACGCGACCTGCAAATGCGAATATTGAAAACCACTCTTTTATTTGTCACAGCCTCGGCGCTGGTGATGTGTAGTCCTGATGATGATGTCGATGTAGTACCACCGTCTGAAAGCCTTGAGGAGCAAAGTCACGTAATCTTTGATTCCGAAGCTGTGCCCTATGGTACCCTTTCGGAGTACGGCTTCTTTGAGGGAGAAATGGCAGCCCTCGAACCGGCGGCCGGAGTGCTTCCCTACGACCTGATCACACCGCTTTTTACCGATTACGCCAAGAAAAAAAGGTTTGTATGGATGGCCGATGGCAGCAGTGCAAGCTATAGTGCCGATCACAAAACCCTGAATTTTGCGGACGGGTCGGTGCTGATCAAAAACTTCTACTACGACGATGTGCTGCCCGACATGAACACCCGCATCATCGAGACCCGGCTGCTGTACAAGATCGACGGCAACTGGCAATTTGCCGAGTATGTCTGGAATGACGAGCAAACGGAAGCACACCTTGACTTATCGGGGAGCTATTTCGATATTGAATGGCTGGACGATGCGGGTAATCAGCGCGCCACGAATTACCGAATCCCCGCAGAGGGCGAATGCTTCACCTGCCACAAAACAGGGACAGTGGCCATGCCGCTGGGCCCGAAGCCCCAAAATATTGACAAGGCATTTGCATATAAGGATGGTGTAAAAAACCAGCTCACAAAATGGTCGGAAGTCGGCTATTTGAGCGGCAGTTTTCCGAGCGAAATCGATCGGCTGGTGCCTTGGGACGATCCTTCCGAATTGCTTTCGGAACGCGTACGTTCCTATCTGGACGTGAACTGTTCAAGCTGCCACCTCGAGGGCAGCCACTGCGACTACCGCCCCATCCGCCTGGCCTGGAACGAAACTGCTGAACTCGAGAACCTCGGTGTGTGTGTAGAGCCTGATGAAATGATCAACACGGCCCTCATTCGCATCATAGCTCCCGGAAACCCTGCACGGTCGGTAATGCATTACCGCATGGCCTCAGTGGTTGAGTCTGAACGCATGCCCTTGCTCGGGCGCAGTGTGGTGCATGACGAAGGGCTGGAATTGCTCACAGAATACATCAACTCACTAACCGTAATTTGCGACTAACATTAACTACCATAAACCCAATTACCATGAAACCACTTTACCTGACCGCGATATGTCTGCTCACAACGGCGGGCCTCTCAGCACAAAATACCTGCGATGATGCTTTTGAAGCCACCCCCGGCACGATCACTGTAGAAAGCGTAGTTGGCGGGCAGGTCCCGACCCCGATCTGCGCACAGAACGGAATCGGTGCACAACGAGGTGTGTGGTACGAGTACACTGCCGTCGACTCCGTGACTACCACAGTAAGTACAGTACTTGATCAAAATCAGGGCCTGGACACACGTGTACATATTTACGAAGGTCCCTGTAGTGACCGTGTTTGTGTGGCAGGCAACGATGACGTGGAAGGAAGCTTTCTATCAACGATCTCCTGGCAAAGTGAACCCGATGTAACATACTACATTGCTTTTGATGACAGATGGTCCAGTTCGGGATTTGATTCGGGCTTCGATTTTACGCTCGTAGAAACTGAGCCGATTCCGGAGCCTGTTGGAGCCTTGGGTTTTACGACACAGCCCATGGCCGGATGGTCGAGGTCTCTCGGTATTGTAGACATGAATGGCGACTACCTCGACGATTTGCTCGATGTGAGTAGCAGTTCGGTTTCGACGATGACACAAACTCAAAATGGTGATTATGAATTCGCAATCGTCGCCACTCCTCCCGCTGCATTTCCATACTCCTGGAGCATTGCAGCAGGCGACATGACGGGCAATGGTTATAATGACCTTCTTTATGGTGGTAGTGTAGGCGTGAATTTTATGTTTCGCGATGACGACGGAGAGGGATTCACTGAATTTCACACCACCGACTACGTGTTCTCGCAACGATCTAATTTTGTTGATCTCAACAACGACGGACTGCTCGATGCCTTTGTATGTCACGACGTCCAGCCGAACGTATATTACATGAACGACGGTGAATCACTCGAGTTCTTTCAAGGCGGACTAAGCGAGGTGCCCGACGGCGGAAACTACGGCTCGATTTGGGTGGATTACGACAACGACGGACTGGTAGACCTCTTTATCGCCAAATGTCGAGGAGGTGCCAGCCTCGCAAATTACAATCAGCTCTTCAAAAACAATGGCGACGGCACTTTTACCGAAGTGAGTGAAGATGCCGGTCTGTACGACAATGTCCAAACCTGGTCTTCAGCCTGGGCCGATTTTGACAATGACGGCTACATGGATGTGCTCGTAGGCGCCAGCTCATTTGCGCAGGGCGGCCATAAACTCATGCACAACAATGGCGACGGTACTTTTACTGACATTACCGCAGGCAGCGGATTTGAAAACCTGGGTGCAACCGGTATTGAATGGGTTGCTTACGATTTCAACAACGACGGCTACGTCGATGTAATGGGTGGCAACGGCCGATTTATGATGAACAACGGAGACGGAACTTTCAACCTTGAACAGTTTAATGGAGTCACCAACGGTCCTGTAGGCGATATGAACAACGACGGTTTTCCGGACATTGCTACCCAGGGCAATATACACTTCAATAATGGCAATGAAAATAATTGGGTGAAGATCAACACAGCGGGAACCGTGAGCAATGCGAACGGAATAGGTGCGCGGGTGGAGCTTTATACCGCAGCCGGAAAACAGATCCGCGATGTACACAGCGGCGTGGGCTTTCGCTTTATGCACACCCTTAATGTACATTTCGGTATCGGCACCGAAACCCAGGTAGACAGCCTTGTGATTCACTGGCCATCGGGAATCACGGATGTACATGTGTATCCTGATACAAACACTTTCCTACTGCTCACCGAAGGCGAAGAAACCATAGGTGAACCTGAAGAGGAAGAAGAAGAGGAGGAAACTGTAAGCACATTAGACGCAGACGTCCGTGGCTTTGAACTCTATCCGAATCCGGCAACCACCGAGCTTTTTCTTAAATCAGAAGAACTACCGGTAAGGGCCGTTATTCACATTTTTGACCTGCACGGGCGCCTTGTGATGCAAGAACCGTACAGTGAGACACTCAACATCTCGAACCTGGGACACGGAATGTACATTGTGAAGGTCATTTCGGACGGCTTTGTCACAGAACGCAAATTTGTAAAAACGTTGTAATTCCGGCACTTCATCGGTCATAGAGCAACCCCGCTTGATTAGGCCATGAGTTATACCAATTCGTGCTTAACCCGATGGAGATCGCAGGGCGCTAATTCCCGGATGGATTTACGCGTCGTTATCTTGGAAGGAGTTATTAAAATCGTAAATTCTTAAGCATGAAAAGCACCTCCTCTACACTGCTATTGATTGCATACGTTGCGACTGCCGGAACGCTTGGCGCCCAGACACCAACCCACGTGGACCAAGGTACCACGGACGATACTGTTCACCTCACCGATGATCTCAGCTACCTGTTCCTGATTGTCGCACTTTTGGTATTGATGGCCGGTTGGTTTTTGCTTTTGCGAAAGCGTAAGAGAAACAGAAGGAAATAAAGGGAGAAATAGTTCGAATAATCGATCTCAGCCTGTTTTTAATCCACAGAAGTGGAATTGTTTGCGATTACAATCTGCACCCCGCCCAAATAAAGCACGTTGACAACGCACATGGTTCTTCTCAGGCATATCCCCGAAATAATTGTGAAAACATGCCAACTTTGAGAAGTTGACACGTCTCTAATATGGAGACGTCGATAGGTTTTGTCGTTTCCCGCCAATCACAATCACCACGACTGAAGGAAAAACCGCTGTGAACCATAATCTTAAACCGCTGTTTACGAAGTTCCTTTTCGCGACATTTCGATGTGTCGAACCTTGCGGATGCCAACAAATTCTGAGGGCGGTCAGGTTTTCAGTCCTTGCCGTCGCGATCGCACTTCCGCTAAACTTAGTGGCTCAATATTTTGAAGAAGTCAGCCAGAGTATGGGCATTGAATCTTCCCTGACAAGCCATGAATGGGGAAATGGTAAATCATTCAGAGACATTGATGGTGACGGACTGGATGACCTGACGGTCGTGAGACCAAGCTCAACCTTGATTTTGAACTTTAGTACGGGGGTGGGATTTAATGAAGTAGCTACAAATATTTATTGCCCTCCTGGATCCTTGCACCTGCTGTGGGTGGACTACGACAACGATGGGCACGACGATATTTTCCTCACCTCATACGGCGGGGTGAGCCGTCTTTTTAAAAACAACGGAGATTTTGACTTCACTGACGTTACCGAATCGAGTGGGCTGCCGATGACTTCAGATTATTCTTACGGTGCATCTTTCGCAGATTACAACCGCAATGGGTATCTGGATCTCTACCTGTGTCGCTACAGCCCCCACCCTGATTTTCAAAACAAGGAAAATGCACTTTTCAAAAACAACGGCGACGGGACCTTTACCGACGTTACCGAATTGGCGGGTGTGGGTGACGGAAACAAAGCCTCCTTTATGGGGGTGTGGATTGATGTAAACAACGACATGTTGCCCGACCTGTATGTAATCAACGACCGTGCTCCTGCCAATACTCTCTACCAAAACAATGGCGACGGCACCTTTACCGACATCACATCAACATCAGGATCGGGCTTAGCGCTCAATGACCCCATGACTGCAACGGTGGGCGATTACAATAACGATGGGTACTCAGACATTTTCATGTCAAACAACGGCACCACTGCAAATATGCCTCCCCTACTGCTCACGAACAATGGCAACTCAACGTTTACGGAGACAGGTACGGAAATGGGGCTATTTGCCCCGCTCACCACTTGGGGCGGTGTATGGGCCGACTTCGACAATGATGGTTGGAGGGACTTATTTTACACTGCAGCCGGCTACACGGGCGACTACTTTTTTCTCAATGAGGGAGGGGCCACCTTCACCCATTTGCCTTCTGAGAGCACATTTCCGGCCACGCCAAGCTATACCTGTGCCAAAGGTGACTTCAACGCAGATGGATACGCTGATATTATTGTGGGCAATTTAGCGCCTGTGGGGGTCGAATTTTACAAAAACCTCGGCGGTGAAGCGAATTATATCAAAATCAACCTCGAGGGTACAGTTTCGAATCGCAATGCAATCGGCGCCAGGGTGCGCATTCAGCGCGGGGCAGAGCTGTACCACCATTTTACGCAATGCGGCGAAAACTTTGTGGGACAAGATTCGCAAACCATGATATTCGGGCTGGGCAATGACGCTGCTGCCCCCGACACTGTGTCTGTGACATACCCGAGCGGCCATACAGATATATACACAGACCTTTCGATCAATAACACCCACAGCCTCACCGAAGGCGAAACCTACGCTGTTTCAATAGAAACACAAGGTACCCCGGCGCTTTGTTCAGGTGACACCCTGGAACTGGATGCCGGCGAGCACAATAGTTATCTCTGGAATACGGGCGACACTACGCGGATCATCTCAGTTCATCAGGGTGGAAGCTATGAAGTCATGGTGACCTCACCCCATGGTATTACTGCAGTAGACCAGGTGACCATTCAGTCATATCCCGAGATTTCGATCACCGAGACCTTACAGCACCCAAAATGTTTCGAGACTCCCACAGGCGAGATTGCTTTAAACAACCAAACCGGCACCGAAATAGCTGAAGTGGTATGGCAATCCGGTCTGTCAGGTGCCGAAATTGACAGCCTTTTTTCAGGATCCTATGCGTATACAGTAACCGATGCAAACGGCTGCCAAGCAGAAGGTTTGATAATGCTTACCGATCCGCCCGAATTGTTGCTGATTGTGTTTGTGAATCCCGAAGTAAATGGAGAGGACGGCAGCATTTTCATTACTGTGTTTGGCGGGACACCTCCTTATCAAGTTACCATCAACGGCGAAGAGGCAGGATTTGCCAATGAAAGCTTATCGGGTGGAGACTATCTCATCTCAGTAGCCGACACCCTCGGGTGCACTGTAGAATACCAAGCAGAATTGGGCTCCACTTTGAGCATGGATAACGCTTCACGTCCTGAGCTTTCGGTTTACCCCAATCCCACCAGGGGAATAATTCACATTCAAGGCGACTCATCCACCGGTGAATGGAAATTGCTTGGCATCGCGGGACGAATACTTAAAACGGCCCGTGGAGGCGCGAAAAGCATGGACATTTCTCACTTGGCGGCAGGAGTCTACACCATGCAATACGCACTTAATGACGGAGAGGTCAATACCTTTAAGATCGTCAAACAATAATTATTGGCTATCCTTAAAGTCCGCTATCCTGCATGCTGTCATGCCTTCGGCTTGATCTAAAGACTGATCTGCGATCTGCCCATGCCTTCGGCGCTCCAAAGACTTGCTAATGAACTTGCTGATTCAGCCACTTGACCGTATTGAAGAGCCCTTATTATCGAGACTTCATGACACTTTTTGTTTTGTGAGACAGCCAAGGTATCCCTCTAAAACCAGGCTGCGCTCGTTCCGACTTACGCGAAGAAAATCTAATCGAATTCAGATGGATTTGATATACAGGAATTGAAAAATCAGGACATGATTTTTATTCCGGGAGCCAACTATTGTTAAGATACTCGTCTATTTTATGAGTGCTTTATTTCAGCACCCGGTAATTTTCTATGCGGCAACTTTCGTTCACATCGTTTTCGCTGAAGTGCCACTGACATTTAAATTGAATCAGATCAATACTTTCATCGGCCATCCTAAACCATTGTGTTCAATACCTCCTTCAACAGGCGTATTGAGGTATGTGATACTTTTGATGTCAATGTTCTTTTGCAGTATCACTGTATCAGGGCAATTGCTGATTGACAAGGCAGATGCGTATGGAATTACTGCCGGCACTGCGGGCGGGGTGTTCGGCACAGGGGTCAACTTTGTCGATGTAAACGCCGATGGGCTTGACGACCTCACAATTGTGAGTGCGGATGACTCACTCCGCTTATTTCTGAGTACCGTAGAGGGCTTTGTTCAGGCACCCCCGCCCATATACTGCCCTAGTGGTATCAGGCATGTGCTATGGGTGGATTACGACAATGACGGCGATTTAGACATCTTTATCACGGTAAACGGCGGTGTCAATCAACTTTTCCAAAACAATGGCGACTTTACCTTCGAAGACGTGACCATCAGCGCAGGACTATTTTCAGAAGCAGCGCAGAATTACGGTGCCTCATTCGGTGATTACGACAAGGATGGCTATCTCGACCTGTACTTGTGCAGATACTACAGCCCGGGAGACTCAAACGGTAGAACCAACAAACTGTATAAAAACAACGGCAACGGCACATTCGACGATGTGACAGCAGAATTAGACATAGGGGACGGATTCAAGCCCTCATTCATGGGTGTATGGGTAGACATCAACAACAACACCTACCCCGACCTTTTCGTGATTAACGACCGTTTTCCCGGCAACAGCCTCTACAGAAATAACGGCGACGGAACCTTCACGGACATCACCGAATCATCGGGAACGTCCTTACCGTTTAATGACCCGATGACCGCCACAGTCGGGGACTTTAACAATGATGGCTACCTCGATATTTTCATGAGCAACGGAGGTAGCAGCTTCGACATGCCGCCCTTTCTCATGGTCAATAACGGTGACGAAACTTTTACCGAGTCTGCATCTGACATGGGTGTAACTGCCGACCTCATCACCTGGGGCGGGGTTTGGATCGATGCAGATAACGACGGGTGGCAGGACCTTTTTTTCTGTGCCAGTGATCTCATCCCCAATTTTTTTATGAAAAATATCAATGGACTGTTTTTTCTAAACGAAAATGCTGAAATTGATAGTCCGGTGAGGCAAAGCTACACGTGCGCCAAAGGTGATTTCAACAACGATGGGTACGAAGACATTGTGGTTCATAGCAGGGCTCCCGAGCAACCGTTATTTTTGGAAAACACAGGCGGGGCCAATCACTACGTTAAGTTCAGGCTCACAGGCACTGTTTCAAACAAACAAGCAACAGGAACCTGGGTACGCATGTACCGCGGCTCTGAAGCCTACCACAAGTACAGCCTCTGTGGTGAAAACTTCAAAGGGCAGGATTCTCGAACGCTGAATTTCGGCCTGGGGGCAGACAGCGACCCCATTGACTCAGTAGTCGTCACCTACCCAAGTGGTCAGGTGGATACATATTTTAATTTGGCCTGCGATACACTACATGATTTTATTGAAGGGGAAAACTTTCTTGCACTATTGAATGTATGGCCCGAGTCATCGGGCTTGTGCCCGGGCGACTCCCTCCTGCTCAGCTCAGACCAAACGGGTAGCTATGCCTGGAGCACCGGATCATCGGCCGACAGTATTTGGGTGATTTCCGGAGGGGTTTACAGCCTCACAGTAACCAATGAATTTGGAATCACTGCCACGGATTCTATCGAAGTTTCAAGCTCCCGCCGTGGCAGCTGTGGTTCAAAACACCCCGTGTTACGGAACTGCCGAAGGAAGCGTTTCTCTGGAAAATCAGACAGGCATTCAAGCCGCCGATGTGACATGGAGCCACGGAGCCAACGGCACATTCATTGACAGCCTGGCCGCCGGAGCCTATTCATTTTCATTTACCGACATCAACGGGTGCTCAGAAGAGGGTCAGGTGAGCATTGGCCAACCCTCTGAGCTCGAAGGATTCTTGTTTACTGAACCGGAAGTGGAAGGCGATGACGGAAGCATTTTCGTAACAGCCTTCGGAGGAACACCTCCCTACAGCATATTCCTGAACGACGAAGAAACTGAGCCGCTCATCACAGGCCTGGCAGGAGGCGATTACGAAGTTAGAATTCAAGACTTCAAATTATGTGAAGTCATTTACACTGCAACAGTAGAATCGACACTATCGGCCACGGCAATATCTGAATATGCTACGTCCGTGTTCCCCAATCCTGCATCTGACGTTTTCTTCATCGAAGCCCGATCTACCCTGCGAAATGTAAGCCTGACAGACCTTTCGGGAAAAATGGTTTTCCAAGAAGCCGGGCCCGGGATGCCGGGTTACAATATCGCTTCCCTTAAGTCGGGGGCCTACATCCTTCGTTTCGAGCTTGATACCGGGGAAATTTTATTCGAGAAGCTTGTGAAGTTATGATCCGGCGCAAGGAAAAAACCTGGTATTGAACCGGCCGCAACCATCAGCGTGACCCTTATCATCGGCGCTGAATGAATACAGGCAAGCTTGGAAAGCCCGTTGAGCCGCGACGGCCTCATCTGACCGTCACAACCTTCTTTATATCAATTTTCTAAAATCAGAAGACGGCCGAAACACAGCATGTAGCCAATAATCTCTCGCACAATATGCGCACTCGGAAACGGCATCGTACATTTGCAAAAATTTAGCTGCTTTGCTCATCCCCACCTACGACGCCGTTTACGCTTTAGAAATAGCGGGAACCTTTGCCTTCGCCATCAGTGGCGTTTCGGGATGTCATGATCGGTGTAGAGCCCGTATCGTGGCTCACCGACCGCAATATCATTTTCACCATTGGTACAGCTGTTGTGTTGAGTTTTTTCTTCCTGAACCGAATCCTGAAGCTCAAACGCACCCTGTTTCTGTTTGACACCATCGGCCTCGGCTTGTTCACCGTATTGGGAATGGAACGCGCCTTCGATATGGGGCTGAGTCCTGTCGTGGCTATTATCATGGGCACAATTTCGGCGGTGTTCGGCGGTGTAATTCGCGATTTGCTCTGCAACAGCATACCCCTCATTTTCGGTGGCACCATTTACGCATCCAATTGCATTGTGGGGGGCTTTCTCTACATCGGGCTTTTGTATACCGATCTTCCGAAGGAAGCTGCCATGACAGCAACGGTGGTATTCATTATAACCGCCAGAATTCTGGCAGTGCGTTTTAAATGGTCCCTTCCGGGAATCCGGTAGAGGAATTCAAGTCAAAAATGTATTCAAACCCCAACCTCAACAAAAGGTTTCGCTGACACACACAAATATCACACTTTCATATTATTATAATACGCATAGTATTTTTCGATACAGGCTATACCCCTGTCACATCAATGCTGACACCCCCTTCAGATGCGCTCTAAGGGTCACAGGTATCTCCATGACTTTGGCGTCCGAAAAGGCAAGGAGATCCGAGTCAAAAAACACCAATTGACTACCTTCACACTCTCCAAGAAAGACCGAATCCAAACACCACTTCACATGCAAACCACCATGAATCTCGCTTTGACATCTTTGGAAAAGGCAGTCGCCCACCGCGTGGGCAACAAGCACGATGAAGGCTCGATGATTATTTCCGACACAGAAATCCCCGTGCACTCAGGATTGATCGGTGAGCTGCTCCACACGTACTTCCTCAAGCCCTTCACCACCCCCGAATTTTTCAAATTCACCTTTACCAACGAAGACTTCAAACTCAATCCGCTCTTTCAGTTCTGCGCCGATATCTTTGACGATCCCGAACGGCTGATGATCAATTCGGTTCACATCGCCAAGCACCTCTACGAGCTTTCAAACCATCCCAACATCAAGTCCGGCGACCTGTTTGTCGCCTACTTTCGCAATGCGGTGATCAACGACGAGCCAAAGGCTGCAGTGGGCATTTTCAAGTCTGAGAATAAGCAGAAATTTCTAAAAATAGACGAAGAGGGCGGTGGCCTCAGGGTAGATGCGGATGCCGGTATTTCTATCGATAAACTGGACAAAGGGTGCATCATATTCGAATCAGAGAAAGACGACGGATACCGCGTTCTGGCCTTAGACCGAACCAACCGCGGGCAGGACGCCCGCTACTGGACGGAAGATTTTTTGAGAATCACCCCCTGCGTGGACAGTTACTACCTGACCCGCGAGCTGATGAACGAGACGCGGATGTTTGTGGTGGAAAACCCCGACTCGGAAGTGACTCTGAACCGCGCTGACCAGATAGACCTGCTCAACAAGTCGGCGGAATACTTTAAGGAGAAAGAACAATTTGACCGAGAAGACTTTGAAGAGACGGTATTCAAAGAACCCGAGCTCATCGATGCCTACCGAAAGTTCACACGAACTACAGGCGGCTATGATGAGGATCGGGATGATGCACCTGCCTTCGACATATCATCACAGGCGGTTAAGAAGTTTGGAAAGGTCTACAAGAGCGTGTTGAAACTGGATAAGAACTTTCACGTGTACATCCACGGAGATCGCAGCCTGATCGAGCAGGGCCGCGATTCAGACGGCCGCAAATTCTACAAACTGTATTACGAAGACGAAGCTTAGCAATTTACCGCACCACTGTGATGTGGCCTTTGTACACCCTGTTCTCGAGGTCGCCTTCCACATTGAGCTTGAGGAAATACATGTAGATTGTGGGCGTAGTGACATAGGGCTCACCTTTCACCGCCCCGTTCCAGGCCCGCCGGGGGTCTTCAGTTCTGAATACCTCCTGCCCGTGTCGGTTGATGATGTAAAGTTCGTACGATTGAATCTCACGGCCCTGAATAACAGGAATCCAAAAATCGTTGGTTCCGTCAGCATTGGGTGTAAAAGCGTTGGGAATAAACACATTCAGCTGAGGCAATGAATCCTGATCACCATCTGATTTGCTCTGTGCCGTGGCCGACGACAGAAAAAACAAGGTCAGGAATAAAAGAGAAATAAGACGTCGCATAATTTCTACCCGGCAATTTTTAAGTATTGGTTGCCACCAAAAGGGCAATTTTTTTAATTGTAATTCTGTGCTGATGTAAAGCGAATACAAGACGCTAATAGCCGCCATAAGTTGTATTTTTTAACAACACTTCAGCTTTCGCTATATCAGCGGAATTGCGAACTTTACCGCAAATCAAAGTTATGAAAATTCGCTTGCTCATCACTATGATGTCTTTGTTTGCTTTCGCAGAAGTGGCTTCTGCCCAGCGCGGCTACACTGAAATAATCCGAAAGGAAGGCTTAATCGTCTCTACAAAGTGGGGCAAAGCACGAGATGCCGACGGTAACCGCAAGCCGGCCCTCCTGATCGGCGTTCAGAACAATGACCGCACCGCAAAGAATTACGGCTTTAACCTCCTGTTCTACTACGAAGGCCGCCTGCGCGAAGAAGGTATTATTCCCGAATCGTGCATCGAAGGCTTAAAATCAAAAGTTGGAAAAATAACGGGCACTTACTTCATTCCCGAAAAATTTACCGAAGAGCAATTAAAATCTTCTGACTTCACCTTTGAGCTCGACGATTTTGAAGTGGAGGAAACCGAAAGCTGTGATGAGGAGGAATAAGCTGTAAGACCAGTGAAAATCACCACGAAACTTGTTGTCATGTTTGTGCTTCCCGTGCTTCTGCTGGCAGTTGTAGGATATGTGTACGTGCGCGCTGAAAACAGGGCACTACAAGCCAGTAGCGCAAAGCTAACAGCACAAAATGATGCCATGGACGGTGAGCTCTACAGGCTGCGTCAGGAAGTGGCAGGCCGCGATGCGCGGATCGGATTTTTAGTAAACCCGGACCTAAAGCGCTTTAAGGCTTCTTCCGTGAGAGACAGCTCTTCGTGCTGGCTGTTTTGGCGAAAAGCCGACAATGCCTGGTATGCCGAGGTGACCCATGCAACATCCCCCGGCAGCGATATGCTACTGAACTTCTCCCTGCTTGTCCATGAAGTAACGTATCATCTCCTCATCGGTCATGTCGATGGTCTCGAGCCTGCGCTCGGCCTGAATGGCCCAATGATCGCCGGGAAACTTCTCAATCACCTCGCGGTAAGACTCTTTAGCAAGCGACCGCTCGCGAATGTCTTCATCGTAAGTGAAGGCGATTAGAAACTGTACTTCGGGGTTTCTATCAAACCCCTTGAATTTGGTCAGAATGTGCTGATAGGTCTTAATCGCCTCAGTAGGCTTCCCAACAGCCCTGCTCAATGCAGCCGATTTGTAGAGGTATTCAGGACTTTTGGTCTCATCGCCGCTGAATCGGCTTGCGAATTCATCGTATGTATTGCGCAGGGCCACAACCTGTTCTTTATCAAACTCGAAGTCATCAGCATACACAATTTGCTCCAGGCTATCAATCTCAGCCTGCATCATGCGATGTTTTTCAGTATCGGTAATCAATCCTGATGACTTCTTCTCCTCCACCCCGTCACCGCAGGAAGTAAGGACTGCGCACAACACAACCAATGATAGTACAGACCGCGCAGCAAATCCAAAACCGATTCTCATATCCTTATTGTTTAGTCAATTATCTGCGCACCTTCTGCGCGGGAAATTTCATGCGGTAATTTACATCGACGTTGCCCTTTGAAATTTCGTTGAGCTTCTTTTTCAAAAACCTTTTTTTCAAGGGCTTGAGGTGGTCCGTAAAGAGGATACCCTCAATATGGTCGTACTCGTGCTGGATTATTCGGGCGGCATACCCATCAAATTCGGCTTCCTTAAGGTTCCACTCGCGGTCGTAATAGCGAATCTTGATTTTATCTTCGCGCGTTACATCTTCACGAATGGTGGGAATGCTGAGGCAACCCTCCTGAAAAACCCATGGTTCGCCGAAGTTTTCGATGATCTCAGCATTGATAAACACCTCTTTGAAGTCGCTCACTTTTTGCGCTTCGGGGTCCTCATCATCTTCGCCAAAAGGTGAAGCATCGACGATAAACAGCCGAATGCTCTGACCAATTTGAGGAGCTGCCAGCCCTACTCCTTGCGCTTCGCGCATGGTTTCAAACATATTGTCGATCAGCTCCTGCAAGCCCTCATGGTCTTGCTCTATCTCTTCTCCTCTGCGCTTAAGCACAGGATCTCCGTATGCAACTATTGGTAATATCATGGCCCGCAAAGGTAAGCAAGGGAATGAATTGATAAAAGAGATGCGATCTTTCAATGCGAAATTTGATTTAAGCAGGGCTGCACACAGATGATCAGCTCCACAATACACTCGCGCATCGCTTCCCGGCTTTTATGACGCTGCACTGACCGACTACTGCACATCGCGAATATTCGCGATACCAATATTATGAACTCCCTTCCATCACAATGGCAGTCGCGTGGAAGTACAGCATGTGATATGCCCGTAGAGCATTAATAATGAAATTATAAACAATTTAAAAGGCTTCGGCCGGGGGCTGATCTGCGGGCTGCAAATGCCTTGTGAAGGCAGATCCATGAGCCCGAGCGAGTCAATTTATTTTTTCAGTCGCGAATATTATATTTACTTTGGCCGCGAAAGTATGGTAAACTTAGGGGATTGTTAAAAGAAACACGTGCTCACAGTTTTGAAAGCTTCAGCACAACTCTTATAAATTTCCTTACGCATATTGTGATTGTATGAATTTGTATATGAGAAATGAAGCAAGTCCGGCCCATTGTTTTGTCTCTCATTTCTATTATTGGGTCGGGGAGTATCTGAAAATCCTTAAGAGTAGGGTAAAAACCAAATCAATCCTTTATGTTTAAAAAAATCACCATGATGGCCGTTGTAGCTGCAAGTGCAGCAATGATGGCAAGCTGCAGC
>JAIVHQ010000027.1 GCA_020200995.1 Flavobacteriales bacterium | reverse complement strand
GCGTTTACCTTGACCCGTCCATTGCCTTTCCTGTCGGCAAATCCGGTGATGGCCTGCTCGCCGGCACTATCGCTGAGGTAGTGCTGTATGGCCTCATCCGGAGTTCCGTCGTATGTGAGTGTGCCGTTTTTGAGCACCACGGCGCGGGTGCAGAGGCTGCTCACGGCTGCCATGTTGTGACTTACGAAGAGTACAGTTCGACTGCCGCTTCGTGTTACGTCTTTCATTTTTCCGATGGCTTTGCGCTGAAATTCGGCATCGCCCACGGCGAGCACTTCATCCACAATGAGAATTTCGGGTTCGAGAAAGGCAGCCACGGCAAATCCCAGCCTCACTTTCATCCCGCTCGAGTAGCGCTTTACTGGTGTGTCCACGTATTTGTCGCAACCCGAAAATGCGACGATCTCATCAAATTTGGCCTCGATTTCGGGGCGGTTCATGCCAAGGATGGCGCCGTTCAAAAAAATATTTTCGCGGCCGGTGAGTTCGGGGTGCATGCCGGTGCCCACTTCCAGTAAGCTGGCCACGCGTCCTTTAGCTTTGATGGTGCCCGTGGTGGGGCGCGTTACCCGCGAAAGGAGCTTAAGCAGGGTACTCTTTCCAGCACCGTTCTTGCCGATGATGCCGAGCACCTCGCCCTGTTTTACTTCCAGTGAAATGTCTCTGAGCGCCCACACATAGTCACCGCCTGCCACATCGCGTTTGTTCTCCTCCCCTACCATGGCATAGGGATCGCCTTTGCCCGATGCCTTGCTCCACCACCGCTTCAGATCGTGCGAGAGGGTGCCCGTACCGATCTCCCCGAGCAGGTACTGCTTTCCGACACTGCGTATTTCCATAACGGTGGTTTGCATGGCTCAGACGGTGTCAATGAAATTGCGCTCTGTCCTATTGAACACTAGCAGTCCGAAAAGCACGAGCAGCACGGCAAATGCGGCACTGTACGCGAGATAGAGCCACGAGAAAACACCCGTACCGAGAAAGCTATACTTGATGGCTTCGAGGACAGCGGTCATTGGATTGGCTAAAAGAATTTTGCGGAAAACGCCCTCGGCCAGACTCAAGGGATAAATGATGGGCGAGAGGTACATCAAAAGCTGTATGATCGTGTCGAGCAGAAATTTAAGGTCGCGGTACTTGGTGGTGAGCGAAGTGACAACGAGTCCTGATCCGAGGCCAAGCAGGGCGATGATCAGGATGTAGACCGGGAGCAGGAGGACTTCCATCCGCAAACCGATTTCGAAGCCCGAGAAGTAGTAATAGCCCCAGAAAGCCGCGAAGAGCAGGAATTGAATCCCCAGCTTTATGCCGTTGGAAATCATTACACTCAGCGGAACTACCAAGCGAGGAAAATAGACTTTGCCGAAAATGTGTTGGTTCTCAATGAAGGTTTCGGATGTCTTCTTCCAACTCGAGGCAAAATACTCCCAAAAAGTAAGGCCCGTAAGGTAAAAGAGGATCGGCGGCACCCCGTCGGTCGATACATCGGCGATGCGCGCAAAGATCACGTAGTAGATGGCCACCTTCAACAAGGGCTGAATAAAAAACCAAAGCGGCCCGAGCACAGTTTGCTTGTAGAAGGTCACAAAGTCGCGCTTGACGAAGAGCAAAAGGAGGTCTTTGAACCTGAAGACTTCTCCAAGATTCAGGGCCCATTTGCGGCCCGAGGGCTCGATGACGAGGTCCCAGACCTCATCTGGGTTATCCGCAGAAGGTGTCACTTCTTTCAATTCTTCTTGTTGTTTTCGTCGCCATATCCGCCACCATAACCATACCCATAGCCGTAACCGTAACCATAGCGGTATCCGTAGCGGCTGTAGTAGTACTTCCAGCGCTTCGACTTTATATTATTGAGGATCAGGGCAACGTTGGTTACCTTATTGGTATCAATCACTTCTTCGAGGTATTTTACGCCGCCGCGGGTGGCCTTTTCAGTATTGAGCACAAACATGGCCACATCCACAAAGCGCATTAGCACCATGGAGTCGGAAATCAGCATAAGCGGCGGCGTATCAATCACGATCACGTCGTACATCTCGCTGAGAATGTCAAACATCTCGCTCACTTTGGGGCTGAGCACCAACTCAGAAGCATTGGGAGGCACCGGCCCTGCCGTGATTACGTCAAAATTCTCCTGACCTGAAGATCGGATAACATCCTCAAGGGCGTCTCTTCCCGAAATGTAGGTAGAAAGCCCCGTATCATTTTTAAATTTCAATGCATTGTGCACTTTTGGCTTGTGCATATCAAAATCGAGCAAAAGCACTTTTTTGTGACCGCTGGCGATCATAGACGATGTATTTACCGAGCAAAAAGTCTTACCCTCGCCCGGGTGCAGTGATGTGAACAGGAGAAAACGGTTTTCTGTTCCCTTGTTGAAATACTGCAGGTTGGTACGTATACCTCTGAATGATTCAGCCACATTGCTCCGTGAGTGCTCGGCCACCACAAGGCGTTCATCCTTCAGTTGGTCCCAGTGCGGCACCCCGCCAAGCACGGGCATTTTGGTGATCTGCTTCAACTCTCGCGTATTCTGAATATGCTCAAAGAAAGCCGACCTGATAAATCCGATCAACAGGGCAAGCAGTAAGCCACCCGCGAGACTATAATACATGATTTGCGCCTTGTCGGGGCCTACTACGCCCAAGCTGCGGGCTACCTCGATCACGCTGACTTCGGGTACAATGGCTGCCTTTGCGATAATGGTATTTGCCTTTTTTTCGAGGAGGTACACGTACATTTCCTCGTTCACACTCAGGTTCCGTTCTATGTTCAGAATGTGGCGCTGAGACTGGGGAAGTTTTCTAAGCAGATCCTCGTAGAATAATATCTCACTCTCCGTATCCTTGATCCTGTCGCGGATGGCTTTTCGCAGGTTTGTAATGTAGACCATGATATTGGACCGCAGTTCCTGCATATTTTGCTCAGTGCGTTGATCGCGCGGACTCCCTTCGCGCACGTCAAACGACGACTGCATGCGCTGCACTTCTAAGTTATAAAGCTCCTCAAGAGAAGCTCTAAGATACTCATCTTCGGTAATGTAAAGTGCCGGCGGAAGCAGTCGCTCATCGCCCTTGGAAAGCAGGTACTCCTCGAGCGAATTGAGGGTCTCGAGGTTCATTTTCAACCTCCGTTTATCGGCTTCAAATTCTATGAGCTTATCAAAAAACTCCGTCTGCTCCCTGCTCAGGTCCAAGATGTCCTTTTGCTCTTTGTAATTCTCGAGGTTGGTCTCGATAGAGTCGATGATTGTGGTCACTCCGATGAGCTGCTTGTCAATGTATTGGAGGGTGTTTTCGTTCAGTTCAGTTTGTGACTGAATCGTATAATCGGTGTATGTCTTCGATAGGGAATCCAAAAACATTTTGGCCTTTGAAGGAAGCTCATCCCGGACCGTGATCAGGAGAATACTGGTTTTCTCCTCATTCGATATTTTCAGTGACGACTTATATTTTTGAACCAGGTGGTTCTTGCTGTTCACCTTAAACTGGTAATCGTTTTCCGAAAGCCGTTCAAAAGTGGCGTCGCTGACAAACTTATTGCGCTCCACATGAAGTATGTACTCATTTTCGATGATGTCTTCATCAAAACTGTGGATGCGGTCAATACGCTTTCGCCCTGAAGAAAACCCCAGAGAAAATTCATTTTCGTTTACAATCTTGATATCAAACGGCACTCCGTAGAGCTGTGCCCCTTCTGATTCGAACAGCCTGATATCGATGTCGAAAGCGTCGATCACTGGAATCTCCGTAGTTTTAACCCGACCCACAATGTAATACGAAACCTGAAAATCGAGCTTATCCAGCGTGCGCGAGATTAGGTCATGCGACTGCAGTACCCTGATCTGGTTGGTAATCTGATTTACATTGCGTCCGTAGCCCGTAAGTCCTGAGAATATCTCGCTCTGATACTCATTACCACCTCCCGAACCCAATAGGAGTTCCGTCTTTGCTCCATACTCCTCGGGCAAGCGGTGGGTGTAGAAGTAGGCCAAAACCAGTGCCAGTCCCGGGAAAATGATCATGAGAAGCACGTTGCGCGAAATGAATTTCCACACCAGAAGCAGGTCTTCTGTATCTATGATGTTGTTCTTCTTTTCGTGCATGGACGCAGTCAAATCAAGCAGCAAAGGTAAAATTTCGGCTTGTTTAACGGCCTTGCCGGCAAATATAAATAGCAGCTGTCCATAATGCCCGCTATCTGCCTTGCACCATGCCTGCGGCTTGGTCTCACGACTTGCTTCTAAAATCCGTCATTGACCTGAGTCAACTCTTTGCTTTTTTGAAATGCGTGTGCGTTGCTATCGAACTTTATGGTTCAGCCATATAAATATATTGATAAACAATCAATAACGCGAAGAATCGAAGGTAAACCAGCAAAGCAAAAATCACAATCTTACCGACGCTCAAATAAAAAAAGACCCCGTAACGAAGTCTTTTTTTTATTTTGACAATTTAAAATACGGAGCAGGTCGCTCAGGCCAGCTTCTCCAAAAGCTCTTCGACTTTATCAGCCTTCGAAGTTGCCGAGCCTTCCACGAAATCTCCATTTTTGAACACTGCGAAGAATGGTAAATTATCAACTCCCGCTGCTTTGCGGGCCTCTTCGTTCTCCTCGGCGTTGATGTCCAGAAATGTGATGCCTGAGAAACGCTCATCATCCGAAAGCCTCTTGTACTTGGGAGCGATGAGCTTGCAAGAGCCACACCAGTCGGCGAAGTATTTTACGATGACCTTTTCGTCTGATTTTATAGTGGATTTGAAATCCTGATCTGTGAGTTGTTGTACTGCCATGATTTTAATTTTTTATGGTACAAATTTACATCGATAAGGACGAACACCGGACACATACTTATAAGTTTTACCTATGCCGAGTTCAACACTCACTAAAGACTGTCAGGCGTCTTCAGAAGCCTTGCTGCGGTTCCAGTACACGTCCATTTCGGCGAGTGTCATCTCTCCAAGCTGTTTGCCGTCTTTGGCTGATTCGCGCTCAAGGAATTGAAACCGTTTGATAAACTTTCTGTTGGTGCGCTCGAGGGCGTCGTCAGGATTCACCCCGAGAAACCTTGCGTAGTTGATCATCGAAAAAAGCACGTCGCCGAATTCGGCCTCCATGCGGTCAGAATTTTTGACCACCTCTTCGCGCAGCTCGCCCAGCTCCTCATTCACCTTTTCCCACACCTGCTCGGCATTGTCCCAATCAAAGCCTACACCGCGGGCCTTATCCTGAATGCGTCCCGCCTTCACAAGCGACGGCAGCGAGCGTGGCACTCCTTCGAGCACCGATTTTTTGCCCTCTTTGAGCTTGAGCTTTTCCCAATTGGCCTTTACCTCCTCCTCGTCCTTCACCTCCACATCGCCGTAAATATGAGGGTGACGGCTGATGAGCTTTTCGCAAACGCCATTGAGCACATCGGCCGCATCGAAGGCGCCTTTCTCATCGCCAATCTTGCTGTAGAATACCAAGTGTAGCATGAGGTCGCCGAGTTCTTTTCGCACCTCCTCCAGGTCACCATCTATAATGGCATCCGAGAGTTCGTACATCTCCTCTATGCTCAGGTGGCGCAGGGTTTCCATGGTTTGCTTTCGGTCCCACGGGCATTGCTCTCGCAATTCGTCCATGATCGTGAGCAAGCGCTCAAAGGCCTTCAACTTTTCTTCCATCGGATTCTTATTTTGGCCAAAAATAGTCAAAACTGCTGTGTCCTTCGAGCTCGCGATATCAGATCGAAACGCTACTTTCGCAGCATGTGGCGATTGTGTGTGTTTTTGGTTTTCTGCCTTTCGGTAAATAGGGTTGGCGCACAGACGGCCTTTGAGATCGAGGTAGGTGGTGTAGGCGGTTTTCTCATGCCCCACCACAGCGACATGGACTACCTGGTAGATGGACATATCCGCGGCATCGAGGCCGCCCTGCACTTTCCGGCCGATGGGTCGAAAGATTGGCACCACCACTTCAACTTCCCCTCGTGGGGTGTCTCCGCCTCCGTTTACGATTTGGGCTCGCCGCGTCTGGGCACAGGAGGTGCCGCATTGGCATTCCTGGACATGCCCCTCGACGGCCGCCGCCGCTTCGGAATCACTGCGGGAATCGGCGCGGGATATGTTTCCCGTCCCTTTGATCCTGAGACCAATTTTCACAACGGGGCCATCGGATCCCGGCTCAACTCCGCACTCGAAATGACAGCTTACGGCCGCATCACTTTTTCCGAAAGGTGGACCGCAAAAGCGGGCATAGGCGTGAGGCACTTTTCAAACGGCTCCATGCAAGTTCCCAATTCCGGCATCAACCTCGCCGTGGCCAAAATTGCCGTGCAATACAGCGCCAGAAACGCTGCAGTACCCGAGCGCCGGGTTCCCGACACCGAGAAAGAAACGGCCCGCATATACGCCGGAGGTTCCGGTGGGCTCAAGCAGGCCCTGCCCTACGGCAGTAGTCGCCACGCCGTGGGCAATGCATTTCTGAACTACCAAAAGCGCGCTACTGCCAAATCGGGATGGGGATTTGAGGCAGGCATAAATTACAATGCTGCCCTTTCGAGCCGCGCCGAAGATGCGGGCCGGGTCGCCGCATCCACCGAGAACCTCCGCGCCTACCTCGCTGCGCAATACATGCTCCACCTCGATCCTTTCGCCCTGAGGTTTCAGGCGGGAAGCTATCTCTTTCCCGAATTTGAAGACGACGGGCTCGTATTTTTCAAATACCACCTGCTTTACTCCCTCGATAAGTGGCAGTTTTTTGTCGGGTTAAAATCTCATTTTGCGAAAGCAGACAACATCGAATTGGGCATTGCCTACCGAATCAAATGAAAATACAAATTCTCCTTTTTGCTGTAGCGCTCTGCCTCTTCACCTCGTGCCGGAAAGAGAACAGAAACGACTGTGTTACTTCTGCCGGTGATGAGAAAGTTGAAGTCAGGCACCTGACGCCCTTCGATGCTGTATTTGCGGAAGACCGGGTGAACCTCGAGTTCCGCCACGATTCGGCCTTTCGCGTTGAGGTCACCTTTGGCGAAAACATTCTCAAACACATCCGCACCGAAGTGGTAAATGGTGAACTCCTGATCGGCAACAGGGCCCGCTGCAATTGGGTTCGCGATTTGAGTATGAAGCCTTCAGCGGTGGTGTACTCTCCGGGATTTTCACGGTTTGAGAACCACGGCACCGGCAATATTCACTTCCGCGACAGCCTGCGCACAAACCGATTCTTGTATGAAGAATACAATACCAACGGCATTGTAGACTTGCTTATCGCAGCGCAAGAAGTCGAGGTACTCGTGCACACGGGGCGCACAGAACTTTCACTTCGCGGGCATGCGGGGACGGCATCGTTGTACACGGGGGGCCAGGGCAGATTCGACGCCTCGCAATTCGAAGCGAATGTTGCTTTAGTAAACAACAGCAGCTTTCAGGACATGCGCGTGAGGGCCTCCGAATATCTGTACACTTACATAGGCGAGCGGGGAGATGTGTGCTACTTCGGCAACCCCGATGTAATAGAATCGGAGCTGACGGGCAGCGGGGTCTTGCTTCCATGTGATTGATGATTGCGGTCGCCTATTAAAGACTCTTATGACTTTGGTTTTGTCTGCGCAACGAATTTTCGGTAATTTTGCACCGCAACAAAGTCAATAAGATTATGCAAATCGCCATTGTTACCATAGTTCTTCTCGCCCTTGCCTTTGCAGGCATTGCCATCAAGATTTTGGTTAAAAAAGACGGCCAGTTTGCAGGCACCTGTGCCAGCAACAATCCAATGCTTAAGCAAGAAGGAGCCAGCTGCGGCGTCTGCGGAGCGCGACCCGAAGAGCAGTGCCAAAAAGAAGATTAAAATTCTTCGATAATCTCCTCCCACCCTTTTGACATGAAAGTCGAAAGCCGACCATCACCTTCGTCAGAAATCAGGTAAACTTCCAGATTCATATCCGGATGTGCCGCCAGAAAGGCATTGGTGCCTTCCACTCCTTTCACTAAAAATGCCGTTGCCAGTGCATCGGCATTTGTGGCATTAGAAGCCATTACTGTAACGCTGAGCAAATTGTGTTCAACAGGGTAACCTGTTTTAGGGTCGATGGTGTGGGAGTATTTTTTTCCGTCCTTTTCGTAAAACTTACGGTAAGTGCCTGAAGTGGCGAGGGCCGCATCGATCAGCGGTATAGCTGCCTGCAATTTCCGCATTTCATCGAGTGATACAGGCTTGTCGATTCCGATACGCCATGGGTCGCCGGTCCCACTCACGCCGCGCGCCGCCACTTCACCCCCTACTTCTACCATCATGTCAGTGACACCGATCCTCTCGAGGAAATCCACAATCACATCCACTGCATATCCCTGGGCGTAACCATTGACGTCGATTTCCATGCCTGGTTTTTTGCGAAAAATAAGTGTGGGTACTTCGGTGTCCAGGCCCGACCCGTCCTCGCGCATACCAGCTGGCTCCACTTCGAGGTCAAAATTCGAAAGGGCCGAAAGTGAATCGATGTTAACCCCGTCTTTGAGCTGCCCGCCTTCCGGACCAAAGCCCCAGGCGCGTACCAAAGGTGAGACCATAGGGTTGAAAGCTCCATCAGTGAGTGCGTGCAACTCGCGGCCGCGTTCGAATATGGTGATGAAGTGCGGATCGCTGATTTCCATGGTATCTGAACTATTAAAAAGCGAAATTACAGAACCCTCCACCCAAGTGGACAGTGATTGATCAATGGCGTCGAGCAGGGAGTCGACCGCTGCCTTTTCTATCGTCAGTGAGTCGGGATTGAGATATTTAATGGTGTATGTGGTGCCTTGGGCTTCGCCCATAATAGTGTACACTTCTTCAATTTCTGAGGTAGAATCTTCAGTGCAGGAAAACAAAACGAGAACGGTAAAGGCGAGGAGACTTCTTTTCATATTCCAAGGCCCTGCCCGCCACTCTCGGGGAGTTGAAGAAATCGGGGTACACCCCCCAATCTGTGAAAGACGAGATTCGCAAAAACCTCATCGAGCGCATCAGCAATAAAGAGCCCGTGTTCGAAGGCGTGCTCGGTTATGAGCACACGGTATTTCCGGAAGTGGAACGCGCACTGCTCTCCCGACACAACATCAATTTCCTAGGACTTCGCGGTCAGGCCAAGACGCGAATGGCACGGCAGCTTATCGGCCTCCTCGACCCGCGCATGCCCGTGATTGAGGGTTCGCCGGTGAATGACGACCCCCTGCAGCCCGTATCGAGGTACGCGGCAGACATGATTGCCAAGCACGGCGACGACACACCGATCGCCTGGATCAGTCGGGAAGAGCGCTACACTGAGAAACTGGCCACCCCCGACGTAACCGTCGCCGACCTGATCGGCGACTCCGACCCCATCAAGGCCGCCAACCTCAAGTTGGACTACAGCGATGAGCGGGTGATCCACTTCGGACTTGTGCCGAGGGCCAACCGCGGCATTTTTGTGATCAACGAACTGCCCGACCTCCAGCCACGCATCCAGGTGGCGCTGTTCAACATCCTTCAGGAAGGCGACATCCAAATACGCGGCTTTAAGCTCAGGCTCCCGCTCGACGTGATGTTTGTATTTACAGCCAACCCCGAGGACTACACCAACCGGGGCTCGATCATCACCCCGCTGAAAGACCGAATCCAAAGTCAGATCCTGACCCACTATCCAAATAATGCGGAAATATCCGGGGCCATTACCAGGCAGGAAGCCAAACTAGCCGACCTGCAGCGTGACGTAGTGACCATTCCCGACCTCGTGGGCAGCCTGGTTGAAGAAATCGCCGTAGCCGCGCGCACCAGCGAATTCGTAGACCAAAAAAGCGGTGTTTCGGCGAGGCTTACCATCAGTGCGTTTGAGAATCTGCGATATGCTGGGCATCGTGCCCGCCATTACGGGAAAAGTAGAGCTGGTGTACGAAGGCGAGCAGGAGGGTGCCAAGAAAGTAGCCCTCGGCCTGATGAGCAAAGCACTGCGCTCTAAGTTTGCCCAATTCTTCCCCGATCCCGAATTGGTGAAAAAGAAGAAGAATGACCCGAATCCTTACGGACAAGTGATTTCCTGGTTTTCTAAAAACGAACTTGAAATCCCTGCCGACCTCACTGAAGACGAACACCGCAAGATCCTGCTGTCGGTGCCCGGGTTGCAAAAGCTTGTGAGCAAGTACAGCCCCAACGCAGAGCGCGACGATGAAACACTGCTGATGGAATTTGTGCTGCACGGGTTGGCTGAGCACTCTCTTCTCGGCAAAAATGTCATGGAAGAGGGGCTTACTTTCTCCGATTTGTTCAGCAGCGTTTTTTCTATGGACGATTTTGAAGAAGGCGAATACGGCCAATGAGCAGCAAACTGCAATGGGTTGGCTGGGGTACCCTGATCGTTTTTCCTGTTCTGGGAGCCCTTTTGCTTTTCCTTTTCGGAAAACCCGTTGCAGACGTAATGTTTCGCTCAGAAATCAATGTTGTGCTGCAAATCGGTGCAGGCGGATTCATCGGCACCCTGCTGGGGCTCGGAGGACGGTGGATCATCACCCGCCCGATAATCCTGCCCTCGCTCGACAAATACGCCCACATTGTAAAAAGCATGCGGTTAAAAACGCAACATGTTTATTTTCTCTCTTTTTGTGCGGGATTCGGTGAAGAGCTTTTTTTCAGGGGGGCCATGCAGCCGTACAAATGGCGAATTTCGATTTACGGCATTTACATGACCCTTTCCATTGCCTTGCTCGGCTACCTCACCGAAATATGGGGTATCTTCACCGCCTGTGCAGCCCACATGGCCATTGATGTTGTGCTGTTTAACTTTTTGATACGTTTTGCCGACGAAAAAATCGCTTATGAAAACTCCTATGAAGAAAGTAGCGACGAGATTGAAACTGATGTTGAACCTTGAAACAGCCGTATTATTCGCATTTGCAGGGCTGATCACTCTAGGTTGCGAAGCCCAGGTAAAGCCCGGGGAGGCCGTTCCCGTTTCGGTTTCCAACCCCGATAAATTTTCAAAATACTGGTATGCCGGCGAGGCAGAACTGAACAGGTACGAAGTGACCCAAATGCGCTACGGCGAAAAACGTACGGGCGAGGCTGTTCTCGTCTACGTCACGGAAGACTTTTTGCCGGAAAGGCAGGTCAAGGACGAAACGGGTCAGGAGTCGTCGGTCAGCGTAATGAAGTTAAACATGATGAAGAAGTTCGAGACAGGCATTTACGACTACTCCATCATGACTTCCGTTTTCACCCCGATCGATTACCGAAAGCAGCCTTACACCCTGAAAGTGAGCTTTAGTTCTCAGGACTGGTGCGGTCAGGTCTTCGGTCAGCTCAATTTGCGGGAGCGCACCCTGGAGTACCAGTGGCGGTCGTACTTTGAGAAGGAAGGCGACGTGGAAGGCACGATGGATGCCACCTATTTTGAAGAAGACATCTGGACCCGACTCAGGCTGGAGCCCCAAACTGTGCCGCTGGGCGAAGTTGATGTAATTCCCTCGCAGGAATACCTCAGGTTGATGCACAAGCCACTCAAGGCATACGCAGCCAAAGGCGACCTTTCGCTCCTGATCACTGACGACAAAATCGGGAAGGAGTATTACGTTTATCGACTGCACTACCCCGAATTGGAGCGCACGCTTACCTGGCGTTGCGACAGCAAGTTTCCCTACAGCATTGTGAGTTTTGAAGAAGAAACAAAAAACCGCGATGGCCAAAAAGAGACCACCACGGCTAAATTGACAAACACCTTAAAAAACAGTTATTGGAACCTCAACAAAAATGAGGATTCCGCACTGCGCGATTCACTCGGTGTCAAATATGGAGTTCGGGACTGACTATTCGAGTGTGAACGAAACGGCTGTTTTATCCCATTTCATCGTCACATCTCCCGAGGCGCTGACATCGAAGGTAAAATTTTCGACTGCTTCATCCAGCCCGACCGGGGCCACTGAAAAGCGAGCTACGTCTTTATCGTTCTCGTAATTATAGGCACCCCATTGATCCCACACTTCGTTCAGTATAATCTCCCATGAAGACTCGCCGGGCACGGTGAATAAAGCGTACTTGCCCGCTTTCACTGCATTGCCTTGCACTTTCATGTCAGCGCCGAGTGTAATGGTAGTCGCTTCATTGGCACCTGTGCGCCATACTTTGCCGTAAGGCACGAGCTCCCCAAAAATCTCACGGTCCCTTTTGGCAGGTGAAGAATATTCCACAGTAACTTCATTGCCCGCAACAGTGGCCGATGCCTGCTGAGGAGGGCTGGTGCGTTCGTCCTTTTTTTGCGCTTGTGCATTCAGGCTGAAGGCCAGAAACAATGTTGCGGCTGCAGCGCCAAATTTCATTACATCAATTATTCGTTTCATATTCGTCTGTCTTGAAGGAGGCTTCGTCACCGTCGCCGGCCATGGCTGTTTTGGCAAGTACATCAAAATTGTAGTTTTCAAGCCACTTTATCGCAGTTTCGCGTCCTTCAGCACCTTCGACGGTCGCAGCCAGGTGTGGAAATCCGTTTTCCAGGAGCCACTTGCGCGCGTCATCCTTATTTCGAACTGCATAGGTGAAAATGCCCAGCTCTTTAAAACCGTTTTCGGTAAGCCAGTCTCTGATCTTTTTGTTTCCGCTGATGGCTTCACCCCAGGCGACGAGAACTTTTGATGGGTATGCTGTTTTCACGTGTAGTAATTTAATCGCTACTTTTAGGGCTCACCAAAAATATACCAAAAAATGCACCAAGATGAACCCATGCTCAAAAATAACGCCCTAAAAGGCAAAACTATTGTAGTAACGGGAGGCGGTACGGGCCTCGGAAAGTCCATGGCGAGCTGCTATTCCGCGCTTGGGGCAAATGTAGTAATCACCAGTAGAAAAATAGAAGTGCTGGAAGCCGCTGCAGCGGAAATAACCAAGGAAACGGGGCAGCCCGTGCACCCTGTGGCTTGCGATGTGCGCAGCGAAGAAGACATTGAAGGACTTCTAAAAGCGACCCTCGAAAAATTCGGCAGGGTAGACGGATTGCTCAATAACGCAGCGGGCAACTTCATCAGTCCCACTGAACGACTCAGCGCCAAGGCATTTGGCGTTATCATCGACATTGTACTCAAAGGAACTGTGAATTGCACCATGGCTTTCGGAAAGCACTGGATCAAGGAAAAGCAGGCGGGAACAGTGTTAAACATTGTTACAACTTATGCCTCGACCGGCTCGGGATATGTGGTTCCTTCGGCTTGTGCCAAAGCGGGCGTGCTCGCTATGACACGGAGCCTGGCTGTGGAGTGGGCCAAATACAACATTCGCTTCAACGCGATCGCACCGGGGCCTTTCCCCACCAAAGGAGCATGGGACCGCTTGGTACCGGAGCCGCTGAAGGACAAAATCTCCATGGAAAAACGTATTCCGCTCAAGCGGGTCGGAGAGCACAGCGAGTTGTCGAATCTGGCATCGTACCTCATGAGCGACTTCTCGGCTTACATCAACGGAGAGGTGGTGACCATCGATGGAGGTGAATGGCTTCAGGGAGCGGGCCAATTCAACCAACTGGAAGCCGTGCCCGCACCCATGTGGGATGCGATTGAGACGGCTATTCGCGGCAAAAAAGGAAGTAGTTAAACCGTTAGGCATTCAACCCGACGTCTCTGTCAGTGATACGACCCCATTGATCGAATAGGGCGTAACCCGCAGCGGCTTTCTTCAGTAAAAGTTCGGTATCGCAGCTATCGAACAGATGAAGGAATTACTGACTACAACGTACATTTTATTGCTCTTTTCTATTGGTTTTGCTCAAGGTCAGAATGTTACACATTTTGGCGGAAGCAAATACAACGAATCACCCGAAGAGCAGTGCGCCCATACCACCATCCACGAGCGCATGATGGAGGAAAATGCTTCCTACCGGGAAGAGCAGAAGCAGCGCGAGGCCATGCTTATGGAGCTGGTAGAGCAGTACGAGGCAGGCGACCTGATGCGCAACGATGAGATCCTGACCATTCCGCTGGTCATTCACATCATCCACAAAGGCGAAGCCTACGGTACGGGAACCAACATCACCGACGAGCAAGTCTACAGCGCTGTAAACGGGCTGAATGAGGACTTTCGCAAAATGTCGGGCACCTGGGGCGACGGTGACGGCGTGGATGTGGGCGTGGAATTTTGCCTTGCACAGCGCGACCCTGACGGGAATGCACACTCGGGAATCAACCGTGTGAGCGGTTGCAGTGTCACCAACTATTGCTCTGAGGGAATTACTGCCGGAAACGGACAGGGTGCCAGTGAAACGGGTATTAAAAACTTATCGCGGTGGCCCAATCAACAATACTACAATGTATGGGTGGTTTCGGAAATCGAAAACAACAACGGCGGCTCCGGCATACAAGGCTATGCTTACTTCCCGACCACATCCATGGTGGATGGGACAATTTGTCTTTTCAACGCATTCGGCACGGTTGGGAACTTAAAAAGCTACACCAACCGCAACCGCACCATGACCCACGAATTGGGCCATGCCTTTGCGCTCTTCCACACCTTTCAAGGAGGATCTTGCAGCGAAACAAACTGCAACCTTCAGGGCGACCGCGTATGCGATACTCCGCCCACCACCCTCAATTGGAACTGCAACAATCCCGCTTGCGGAGGAACCCAGCAGGTAAATAATTACCTGGACTACACCAGTCAGACCTGCCAAAACATGTTTACCGAGGGTCAAAAAACCAGAATGCGCCTCGCCATTCAAAACTCACGCCCAAACCTTCTTCTGTCAGACGGATGTCAACCCGTAGGTGCAGCCCTCGCCGATGCGGCCATCACGGCCATTTCGCAGCCCACCGGAAGCCTCTGCTCTGAAACTATAAATCCCGTAATCACACTTGAAAATACCGGGGGCACCACGCTTTCGACGGCCACCATACAATACCGCACAGGCGGCAGTTGGGAAAACTTCAGCTGGTCGGGCCTGCTCGGTTCAGGGCAGTCGACGAACATTGCACTCCCCGCCTACAACGGCGGCTGGGGACAACAAACACTTACTGTGCGGGTGATCAACCCCAACGGTGCTGACGACGCAGACCCCTCTAATAATGAGACGACCAAAATCTACACAGCCATGGATGGCGGTCCTTCACTATTACTGACCATAACCCTGGATAATTTGGGCAGTCAAAACACCTGGGAGCTGAAGGATGACAATGGTGTAGTGATGGGTCAGGGTGGCCCGTGGACCAACTTTCAGAACGGTACTGTCCACTCGATTCCGATTTGTGTACCCGAAGGCTGCTATGAATTCGCCATGTACGACTCAGGCAACAACGGCATGTGCTGTTTTAATGGCACCGGAGGCTTCGTACTGGAAGACACGAATGGTGAAGTACTCGCTGAAGGAAGTGATTTCGGAGGTCAAAGCATCACATCATTTTGTATTGAGGATGAGACCACCCCTCCCCCGCCACCTGCACCGACTGCGGCATTTACTGCCTCATCAGTTAACATTTGTGCAGGAGAAAGCATCACCTTCACCAACAACAGTTCGGGCGAAATTGACGCACATGCCTGGCAATTTCAGGGCGGCTCACCTACCTCTTCAACTTCTGCGAGCCCCGGGCCGGTGACCTACAATACGGCGGGTGTTTATAATGTGCAACTCACCGTTTCGAATGAAGGCGGAACCGATACGGAAACAAAAAATAATTACATCACCGTAAGTGAAGTGCAGACCTGGTATGCCGACAACGACGGCGACGGTTACGGTGATCCTGACAATTCTACGGAAGACTGCAACCAGCCCGACGGATTCGTAGACAATGCAGAGGATTGCAACGACAATGATTCGGGTGATTGGGACAGCTGTTACGACTGCAACGGAGTAATGAACGGTGCGGCTTACGAAGATGACTGTGGCGTATGTGACGACAACCCCGACAACGATTGCGATGTGTGTGAGGAGTTGACCGTTTCACTCAACACTTCAGTGATCCCCACCTGTCACGGAGGTGACAACGGCTCAGTGAGCATTAACGTCGAATCATTCAGCGGCGACTTCAACGTGGTTTGGAGCTCCGGAGTCACGGGTCCCGTTTTAGAAAACATTCCGGCGGGCAGTTATACGGCTGTAGTGACAGGCGACGGATGTGAAAAGACACTTGAGGTTACACTGAGCGAACCCCCTGCTGTTGTATTGGAATTCGCGGACATTGTCCACATAGAATGCGGGGAGGAAAATACAGGAGCGGTAACCGTCAATGCAACGGGCGGCACAGGTGCTATAAGTCTCCAGGCCCTCGGCCAGACCCTTAACCCCGGGACTTTCACAGGTCTCGAAGCGGGCACATACCAAGTGAGCGCGACTGATGCCAACGGCTGCACGACCCAAGGCAGTGTCGAAATTCTCCAGCTTTCATGTGACAGCCTACCCGCCACCGCGCTGACAGGCGCCCATTGCGGCACCACCAACGGAGACTTTTTCGCGCCCGTAAATTGTACGGCTGTACCCCAGGCGACGGGATATGAGTGGATTTTCGAATCTGCTACAGGCCCTGACACCTGGACCCTGAATACAACCGGACCGGCATTTATGCCAAGTGAAGTCGCCCAATTTGTACCAAACTCCTCCTACAATGTGATGGTACGCGGAACGCATCCGAGCCTCGAAAGTGATTTCGGTGCGACTTGCGAAATCACCTTCGGTATAGCAGCCACCCAAGTAACGGCAGGCGGCTGCAACCAAACTGAATTACCACAGAATTTCAACCTGGAGTGCGATCTCGTTGAGGATGCCGAGCAATATGAGTTCCGTTTTGAGGACATGGAAACCGGTGAACGCATCTACGGA